>NC_009441.1:5487184-5792028 GCF_000016645.1 Flavobacterium johnsoniae UW101 | reverse complement strand
AGGAAATGAAAGGAAAAGCAGAAATCCTGACAGAAGACTTAAGATTAATTGAAAGGATTTTATATCAGTTCAAAAGTATTTTTGAGCAGGTTTAGTCTTCTGCTTATTTTATATAAAGAGCCTGTAAGCTTAATGTTTACAGGCTTTTTTATGCATTAATGAGATTGTAATTGAGTTTCTAATTCTAGTCATTTTATAAAAACTTGAAAAAAACAAAAAAATAGAATAGGGGTAAAATAAGATTCGGTTGTATTACTTCTGTAACAAAAGCAGAATTAATTAAAACCTATTCTCGATCATGGTTAAAATCATTAATTATCTATTTTTTAAGTTGACATTTTTTGGCTCACAGCCTTATGCAATAGAAAAAATCTATGAAGTCGAAAAAAGCAATCCAAACGTAATTGTTTATGCACTGCCGGTTATTTTGCTTTTTGCTGCTCTTGATTTTATTGTCTTTTATTTTCTGGAAAAGAAAGACCACGATAAAAACAAAACTGATCAACCCATAAATGTAATTATACCATGCAGACAAGTCAAAAACAAAAGCAGCAATTTCAGCAGCAGTTATTCGAATACTTTAGCCAAAAAGATAATAGTGTAACCATTCTGGAGAATGAAATGGTAATTACAAAAGGAACGGATAAAGGATTAACGTTTACGTATCTTTCTGATCACAGCTGTATTATACATTGTTACGAATTTAGTTTGAATACTGATCTTGATATCGATACAACGATTGATACTTTTATTAAACTTCTGGTTAATCACAATTTAATTCATCAACAGTCTGATTCAATTTTCAATTAATCAAAATATATTAAATATAAAAAGTATCTATCTTTGATTGAATGTCAAACTGTTTTTGTGAAGTATAGTAATACAGATCATATTAATTTTATGAATAACAAAAATGAAGCTGCTTTTGAAAAGGTTTTTAAAACCTACTTCAAAAGCCTTCATGCATTTGCCTATACTTTTATGAAAGATGAAATTATTGCAGAAGAAATCGTGCAGAATGTATTCTTTCGAATTTGGGAAAAAAAGGAACAATTGCAGATTGATGATTCATTAAAGTCTTATTTGTATCGATCTGTTCATAACGAAAGTTTAAATCATATTAAACATTTAAAAGTAAAAACTTCTTTTCAATTAGAGTATTCAGGTAATATGGAACCTTCAAATCAAGATGCATCAAATCAAATGATTGCCGCCGAACTTGAAACCGAAATTCAAAAAGCAATTAATGAATTACCACAGCAGTGCCGTATCATTTTTCAAATGAGCCGTTTTGAGCAGCTTAAATACCAGCAAATTGCAGATCAATTGAATATTTCCATCAAAACAGTTGAAAATCAGATGGGCAAAGCTCTTAAAGTAATGCGTTTAAAACTAATAGAATATCTTCCTTTTTTATTGTTTTTAATCAATTTAATTCGAAGATCATGAGCCAAAATAATAGGAATATGAATGATGATATACTAGTGAAATATATAGTTGGCGAAACTGATGCAGACGAAAATGCAATGGTAAAAAAATGGCTGGATGCCAGTGATGACAATTTAAAATACTACAACGATTTTAAGAAAATCTGGGAAGATAGTCTTTTAATTGCAACAAAAAATACAACTGTAAATGAAAATGAAGCATGGGAGCGATTTCAAAATCGTATCCATAAAAACGACACATCGGTTATTCTAAACAAGTCATACCCTTATTGGCAGATAGCTGCTTCGATTATCTTAATTATTGGCTTAGGATGGTTTGGTTATTCTTATTTTGAAAATAAATCAGATGATACAATAATTCAGATATATGCATCAAACAGGGCTAAAAATGATACTTTACCAGATGGTACAATTGTCACACTGAACAAAAACTCGTTATTGTCTTATAAAAAATTTACAGGCAATACCAGACCTGTTACTCTAAAAGGTGAAGCTTTTTTTAAGGTTTCTCCCAATAAAACAAAACCTTTTATTATTCATATTAATGATGTCACAGTAAAAGTAATAGGAACATCTTTTAATGTGAAAAGCAAAAACGGAAAAACCACCGTAAATGTTGAAACTGGAATTGTAAAAGTGAGCAGAAATAAAGATGAGGTAGAATTAATGCATGGAGAAAAAGTAGTCATTGCCAATCAGCAGGCAGGATTATTTAAAAGTGTCAGCAAAGGGCGTTTATACAATTTTTACCGCAATAGAGAATTAGTCTGCGATGAAACACCGCTGCAGGAATTAGCAGATGCTCTTAACGAAATATACAATGTTAACATTGTTATTAAATCAACGTCTTTGCAGGAAAAAACATTAACGACAACATTTAAAGATCAATCATTAGATCAGATTTTAGAAGTAATTCAGGAAACATTTACCATTAAAATCGAACGTACAAATAATCAAATACTATTAGAGTAATTCTTTTTTATATGCTCAGCAACACAAAGTTTATTTTTGCACCCATTTTGTTTCTACTTATTTCGGGTGTTTTTTTTAAAGTAAATGCTCAATCTATATTAGATAACGAAATATCTGTTCATGCAGATAAGAAACCATTAGGCAGTATTTTGGACTTAATGGAAGAAAAAGGAAATTTTAGATTTGCTTATTACAGCAAATTAGTTGTAAAGGATAGTGTTGTCAGTATTCATGCCGATAAATATACCATAAAAGGAGTTTTAGACCAGCTGTTAAGCAATAAATACGAGTACAAAGAATCGCCGGGGTTTATTATTGTACGTTATGCTCCATTAGAGCTGGCTCTTGAGCTAGAAAAGAACAATAGTACCAGCGACGGACAGCAGATCGTCAGTGGCTATATTATAGATACACAGACTAACAATCGTATCGAAAATGTGAGTGTACTGGAGAAGAATGTGCTGCAGTCTACATTAACCAATAAAGATGGAGCTTTTGAACTCCGATTAAAAAATGCTCCCCAGACTATCGAGCTTACGGCTGTCAAAGAAAATTATAAAACCGTAACGATGCTGTTTCTTTCTGAAATTAAGATTCAGATGGGAAATAGAAAATCAACATCAGATTATATCGATGGGGATTTTTCGGCAATAGAAAGATCAGGAATTGGCCGTTTTTTTATTTCTTCTAAACAAAAAATACAATCGCTTAATTTGGGAGGATTTATTTCTAAAGTTCCTGTACAGGCTTCTCTAATTCCGAGTATCAGTACACGAGGTATGATGAATACGCAGATTGTCAACAATTTTTCTTTAAATGTGTTAGGCGGTTATAATGCCGGCGTGCGTGGATTAGAAATGGCAGGGCTTTACAATATTAACCGTATGAATGTCGAAGCACTTCAAATGGCAGGAATATTTAATACTGTTGGAGGATCTGTAAACGGACTTCAATTGGCCGGAATCTATAATAATGTTTTTGGCAATCTTAACGGTTTACAAATAAGCGGAATTCATAATAGTGTAAAAGGTTCACAAATTGGTCTGCAAATGAGTGGTATCTATAACAATGTTTATAAAGATTCAAAAGGACTTCAAATTGCAGGAATTCATAATACTGTAAATGGCTCTCAAAACGGATTGCAGTTATCCGGTATTTATAATATTGGAAAAGATACCGTACGTGGTGCTCAAATTACCGGACTTTTTAATTATGCCAAAGAATTACATGGAGTTCAGTTTGGATTGGTAAATATCACAGATTCAGAATCTGGATATAGTTTTGGTTTATTAAACTTTAAAAAAGGCGGTTATAAAAAAATTAGTATTACAAGTAATGAAATTTCAGATATAAATCTCTCTATAAAAACCGGAGATCATAAAATGTATACTATTTTGATGGCGGGAGCAAGCGAACAAAAAGAAGAAGAAAAAATGTTTTCTTTTGGAATTGGAGTAGGAAAAAGCATTCCGTTAGGGAAACGTTTTACTTATAATCCCGAATTTAGTTCACAATATCTTTATTTGGGAAATTGGGATCGATACAATTCCTTATCTAAATTTGATTCTGCTTTTTCTTTTCAATTATTCAAAGGTTTAGCTATATCTGCAGGACCTTCTTTTAATTTATACTGGTCTGAAAAGAAAGATAAAAATGGCAGTGTAAATACTTCTACATTTGTTCAGGATCGTACCAAGCGTTATAATATAATTAATAATAACAGCAAAGACATTATTGGATGGATAGGCTGGAGTTTTGGAATAACGTTGTTTTAATGATATAAAAAAAGCGGAAAAACATATTGTTTTTCCGCTTTTTTGTGGAGTCGCCGGGAATCGAACCCGGGTCCAAACAAGCAACTAAAGAGCTTTCTACACGCTTATTTCCTGATTAGATTTTCGATGTTAAGCTAGGCCAGAAACAGCCACCGAACACTTATCTTCTTAATTTTCGAAACCCACCCGAAGCTCATGGATATCTAGGTTTATTTTTACGGTTCCCCTGAACGGAACGCCACAAACCAAGGCTTTCCAGGAGAATCCAGCTTCTCTACCTTGTAGAGACGTGGCGCAATCTTACTATGATTCGGATTATGCAGCTAAAGCGTAATTATTTTCGCCGTGTAAAAGTTTGAGATCTTATATTTACGAGCAAGGTCTCAATGCTCGACGTGCTTACTGTTCAATTCGACTTGCTGTCAAAACCAGTCGACCCCAAAAAATAAGTCTGCAAATTTAGAGTATTTGAAATTACTTTCTGCTAAAATTTTTAAAAAAAAGTCATAAAGTCCAAACTCGAAAGTCCAAAGTCAGCATTGGCAATGTTTTTAAGACTTTACGACTTTTGACTTTCGTCTTTACGACTATAATTTTACTCTTCGTCTTTAAAATTAAAAGGATAATCGCCAAAAATAGGAGCCAGTTTACGTACTGCATAAGTGTTTCTTGTCATCTTATTAGACAATGCAATTATCGTAACATGTTCTTTCATCAAAGTAATATAAGATGAGGTATTTCCGTGCCACCAGCCATTATGGAAATAAAAATTCTGACCGGTTTCCCAATTAATCATTCTAATTCCTAAACCGTAATTTTTTGTTCCTTTGCGTTCGTTACTGTAGCCGGTATATACCTGTTTCAGTAATTCAGGTTTTAAAAAGTCAGGTGATTGTCTGGCGCGGTCAAATTTTAACAAATCTCGTGCAGTCGAGAAAATGTTTTTATCTCCGTAAACATTATCTAAATAATCAAAACCTATTTCTACACCATTTCCTTTGTAAGAAGGAACAATTTTTTTTCTGTCTTTATCATCATCAAAAACATAGGTATGAGTCATTCCTAAAGGTTTAAAAATCATTTCAGACATTGCTTCCTTATAACTTAAACCTGTAATTTTCTCAATAATAAGTGCCAGCATTGCATAATTAGTATTGCAATAGCTGAAACGTGTTCCTGTTTTAGATTCTAAACCAATATCTTTCGTGGCAAGAATATCTAAAATATCTTTGTTAGTAAGCTGGTTATGTCTGTCCCAAATAGATTTATCTCTATCTGTAAAATAAGCATAATTACGCATTCCGGTACGGTGATCTAAAAGCATTCTAATCGTGCAGTCTTCGTAAGGAAACGTTTTTAAAATCGTATTTACTTTTTGATCTAATTCTATTTTTCCGGCATTAACCAGTTTTAAAACTGCTGTAGCTGTTAGAACTTTACTAACAGAGGCAATTTGCACCGGGGTTTCGGGCGTTATTTTTGTCCCTTCGTTTTTATTAGCAAAACCATTATATCTTTCGAAGATAATCTGACCATTTCGGGCAACTAAAAAGCTTCCGTTCATGTTATTATTAGGCCAGTTTTTGTTGTAAAAGTGGTTTATTCTTCCAACAACGGAGTTTTTATAAGCTTGTGAAACTTTAGGTTCAGGACCTAACGGCTTCATTTTAGGTAAAGTATCTTCGACTGTTTGGGCAGCAGCTGTTTGTGTTTTTTTGTCATTACCACATGAACTTAAAACTAATACTGTAAAAAGTATTTGTGGTATCTTTGTTTTTTTAAGGAAAATCATTTGCATCGTTCTTTAAAAACAAATATATCGAATTCAATTTTGTTGTTTTCTCAATTTTGAGGCTTAAAAACGTATTTTTTAACATAGTTTTAACATGTTGTTTTTTTAGCGCTTTGTTTTTCAGCTACTAACGGTTTCGAAACATTCTAAATTACATTTTTGAAACAAAATTTTAACTATATTTGTTATATTTGAAACAAATAACCTTTAAAAAGTTATATTATTAAACTATCAAAAACCTATTTAAATGAAGTTTGGAATTATTAAAGAAAGAAAAAATCCGCCGGATAGAAGAGTTGTTTTTTCTCCTAATGAACTGACAAAATTAAAGCAGTCTTATCACGAAGCATCTGTTGAAGTAGAAAGCTCAGATATCAGGATATTCTCTGATGAAGCGTATAAAAATATGGGAATAACGGTTACTGATGACATTTCGAACTGTGACGTTTTATTTGGAGTAAAAGAAGTTCCTGTAGAAAATTTAATTCCAAATAAAGCCTATTTTTTCTTTTCGCATACGATTAAAAAACAGCCTCATAACAGAAAATTACTTCAGGCAGTTTTAGAGAAAAATATTGATTTATACGATCACGAAACCATAGTTGATGCACATGATCATCGTTTAATTGGTTTTGGGAAATATGCCGGAATGGTAGGGGTTTACAACGGAATCCGTGCTTTTGGAATTAAGTTTGAATTGTTTAAACTGCCAAAAGCTGAATCTCTTTCAGGAAAAGATGCATTAATTGAGCAGCTGAAACGTATTACAATGCCTGCTTTAAAATTTGTAGTTACCGGAACTGGAAAAGTTGGGAGCGGAGCAAAAGAAATTCTCGATGCTATTAAAGTAAAAGAAATTACAGTTGATAATTATCTGACGAAAAAATATACACAAGCTGTATATGTTCAGTTAGATGTTTTGGAATATAATAAACGTCTTGACGGACAGGTTTTAGATTTTAAAGATTTTGTCGAACATCCGCAAGAGTATACTTCAGATTTCGAGAAGTTTACAAAAGTGTCTGATATTTATTTTGCAGGGCATTTCCATGCAAATAACGCTCCAATGATTTTAACGAGAGAAATGCTGAACGCGAGCGATTGTAAATTAAAAGTTGTAGCCGATATTTCCTGCGATGTAAACGGACCTATTGCCTGTACAATTCGTTCTTCGACAATTGAAGAACCTTTATACGGTTATTTTCCTTTTGAAGATAAAGAAGTTGATTTTTTTCATCCTGCAGCTGTTGCTGTTATGGCGGTTGATAACCTGCCGTGTGAAATTCCAAAAGACGCCAGCGAAGGTTTTGGTGAACAATTTATGGAACATGTTATTCCTGCTTTTTTCAACGGAGATAAAGACGGAATTTTAAAACGTGCCAAAATCACTGAAAACGGGAAATTGACGGAGAGATTTAGCTATCTGCAAGACTATGTTAATAATGGTTAATTGTAAATTGTTAATTATAAATTGAAAACGAGCTTTCTAAATTTTAGAAAGCTCGTTTTTTTAATGATCATATAAGATAATTAACAATTCACCATTAACAATTCACAATTAAATTAAACCATATCTTCCGGTTTAACCCAGGCTTCAAAATCTTCTGGTGTTACATAGCCTAAACGAACCGCTTCTTCTTTAAGAGTTGTTCCGTTTTTGTGAGCGGTTTGAGCGATTTCGGCAGCTTTATAATAGCCAATTTTAGTATTCAAAGCCGTAACCAGCATTAGTGAATTGTCTACCAGTTCTTTGATTCGTTTGTGATTTGGTTCGATTCCCTGAGCGCAGTGTTCATCAAATGAAACGCAGGCATCCCCCAATAATCGTGCAGATTGTAAAAAGTTGGCTGCCATAACAGGTTTAAAAACATTTAGTTCATAATGTCCCTGCATACCACCAACTGCAATTGCCATATCGTTTCCAATAACCTGAGCACAAACCATTGTCAAAGCTTCACATTGCGTTGGATTTACTTTTCCAGGCATAATAGAAGATCCCGGTTCGTTTTCGGGAATGTGAATTTCGCCAATACCGGAACGCGGGCCAGATGCCAGCATTCTAACATCATTTGCAATTTTATTTAACGAAACTGCCAGTTGTTTTAAAGCGCCGTGTGTTTCTACAATTGCATCGTGTGCTGCAAGTGCTTCAAATTTATTCTCAGCTGTTACAAAAGGATGATTTGTAAACTTTGCAATATATTCGGCAACTTTTACATCGTAACCTTTTGGAGTATTTAGTCCGGTTCCTACAGCAGTTCCTCCAAGAGCGATTTCAGACAAATGTGCTAAAGTATTTTTTAAAGCTTTTAATCCAAATGCTAATTGAGCTGCATAACCTGAAATTTCCTGTCCTAAAGTTAAAGGCGTTGCGTCCATTAAGTGTGTACGACCAATTTTTACAACATCTTTAAATTCAGCTGCTTTTTTAACTAAAGTAGCGTGCAGTTTTTCAACTCCAGGAATTGTCGTTTCAACTACCATTTTGTAAGCAGCAATATGCATTCCGGTTGGGAAAGTGTCATTTGATGACTGTGATTTATTGACATCATCATTTGCTTTGATGAATTGCTCGCCTTCACCAATTTCAAAACCTTTAAGAACCTGAGCGCGGTTAGCAATTACTTCATTAACATTCATATTACTCTGCGTTCCTGAACCTGTCTGCCAGATTACAAGAGGGAATTGATCGTCCAGCTTTCCTTCCAGAATTTCGTCGCATACAGCAGCAATAGCATCTCTTTTTTCTATTGGCAGTACACCTAGATCATAATTGGCATAAGCTGCCGCTTTTTTTAGATATGCAAAACCTTCGATGATTTCCTGAGGCATCGATCCTGAATTTCCAATTTTAAAATTATTTCGAGAACGTTCTGTCTGCGCACCCCAATATTTATCGGCTGGGACCTGAACTTCGCCCATGGTGTCTTTTTCTATTCTGTATTTCATTTTGTTGTAAATATGTTGTTTGTAAAAATGTATTCAGTTAAATTTTTGATTTTCTGAGTTGAAAAAATGAAGTTCTTTTGAAAAAAGCAGGTCTAGCCCTGATGGAAGCGGCATCCTTTTGTGGCGGTGTTCGCCGCAAAAGATATAGCAGACAGCAGGTTTCAGCTCCTTAAAATACTCATGTTCTTCTAATTTAGATAGTTGAATAATATGCGGAAAAAATCCTTATTTAAAATGAGTATAAATATACGGATAAATGTTATTTCACGAAAATTGATTTAGATTTTATTGCTGAGGAAAAATATATACCCTACATTTGTGGTAACATTCAAAAATTCCGGAAAACATGTTTGAATTTTCACAGTACTTAGGCTTTTTACTTTTCTTAACCATACTAACTATAGGGTTTTGGTTAATGTTTTTCTTGGTTGGTTTCGTATCTTATTGGGTTACGGGAGCTAGCTGGGAAATGATCAAAGAAAAGAGAGCTAAAAAAAGACAAGAAGAACAATCAATTTAATTAAAATTGATTTCATTAAAAAAGAACCCATTTGGGTTCTTTTTTTTTGTGCAAAAAAAATCCAAATTCCAATGAGAGTTAATCAATTGGAATTTGGATTTTTATATTGGAATTTAGCAAATGTTATCCAGGGAAATCTCCGCTGCCTTCACCGCCGCCATCATTTTTAGGCTGTGCGTTTTTGTCTCTTTCGCTTTTCGGTTTGTTGAAACGATAGGTAAATGACAAGTTAAATTGACGTTTACGGAACTGCATTTCACTATACGATTTTTGACTTTCAAGAGTAGTATCATTTTGAAGATACGTATATGATCTCATAATTCTTGAATTAAAGATATCGCTGATGTTAAAAGCAATAGTAGCTTTGTCTTTTAAAATATCTTTGCTTAAAGCTGTATTCATTGAAAACTGATCAAGATTTTTTCCTTGTGCAGTTTTTTGTTCTCCATTGTAAGTTCCGTTTAACTGCCAGTCAATTTTGTATGGCAATGTAACTTTTGAATTGATTCTTGCAAACCAAGTGTTGGCTTGATTGTCAAGATTTTGTACAACTAAGTTATTCTGAGTATCTGTATAAGTGTTTTCTCCGGTTGTTTTTACATTGTAAAGATTGAAGTTACTGTTTAATCTCCACCATTTAAACGGAGTGTAATTAAACGTAAATTCGAAACCATATTTTTGCTCTCTTCCTAAGTTAATAGGACGGCTTAAAATAACTGGAATTCCGTCTACATTATCACCATTTGGCGTTCTGACAAAACTGAAAACATCTTTTGTATTTTCAAAATAAGCAGAAGTGCTGAAAGTTACTTTCTCCCATCTTTTAATATATCCTACATCATATTTGTCTGTTAATGATGGATCTAAGTCAGGATTTCCCTGAAAAATATTAATGTTACTTGAATAGTTAAGCGCCGGATTCATGAAACGTCCTCTTGGTCTGGTTAAACGTTTACTATAGCTCGCAGTCAAGTTACTTTGATCTGAAATTTCGTAGCTGATAAAAGCGCTTGGGAACAGATTGTTGTATTTTTTTGTATTGAATTGACTGTTATCTAATAAGTTTACCTGAATATTTGTGTCTTCCCAGCGTAAACCAAATAAATATGAGAATTTGTTCACTTTTAAACCATATTGTGCATAAAGTGCATTGATGTTCTCTTTGTATTCTAAAGTATTTGATTTGTTTGGATCTTTAACATAGTTTTCGTCTGTAACGTAATATTCGTTGTTTAAGTCTCCAAAACTTCCTTTATAACCTGCTTCAAACTGGCTTCCTTTTCCTAAAGGCAGTACATAATCAGCTTGTAGTAAAACTTGTTTTTGTACCTGATCGTTTAAAGTTGTATTAAAACTTGGCGAAGCTGTAATGATACCATCACTGTTGTCTGTGTTTCTGGAAACTGATAAATCAGCAGTAAGTTTATGTCCTTTATCGTTGAAGTTTTTGATTAAGTTCGACGTAAATTCTACGTTCTCGCTTCCAGTATCAGTATTGTTTAATCGATAAGTACTTCCTGTAAAAGCACGTGCAGCATCAAAATTATTATAATTGATCAGGTCTTTGTCTTCTCCTGTGTTTTTTTGATAATTAATAGCGTTTGTCCAGAATGTAGTAGGAGTAATTGTCCATTCAACACCGCCTCTGGCATTAAAACCGTTTCTAATTCTTTTAGTGTCGCGATCTTCATCTAAATATCCTTTAGGAGATCCGTCGGCATTATAATAAGATGTATTTGTTAAACCGCCGCCTTCGTTGGTTCTGTAGTTATAACCAGCAGTAGTAAAGTAGTTTAATTTTTCGGTTTTATAATTTACGTTTGCACTTAAACCATACGTTTCAGGAAGTCCTGTTGAAGCAATAAAAGTTCCGTTGAAACCTTGATTTTTACCCTTTTTTAGAATAATATTGATAATTCCTGATCCACCTTCGGCGTCATAACGCGCTGATGGATTGGTGATAACTTCTACTTTTTCGATTGCATCTGCAGGAAGCTGACGTAGTGCCTCAGCTACGTTTATGGCTTGTGAAGGTCTTCCGTCAATTAAAATACGAATATTGTCACTTCCTCTTAAACTTACATTTCCTTCAGAATCGACAGAAACAGAAGGTACGTTGTCTAAAACATCACTTACTGTTCCGCCTTTTACCATCATGTCCTGACCAACATTGTAAACTTTTTTATCAAGTTTTATTTCTACCGTCGATTTTTCGGCACGCACCACAACTTCATTTAGCTGTGCAGCATCTTCAGATAAGTTTACAACACCTAAATTAGTATCGTCCTGAATGCTTTTTTGTTTAATTTCAGTAGATTTAAACGAAATGAATTCTACTTTTATATCGTAAGTTCCCGGAGCAACGGCAACTTCAAATTCTCCTTTAGGGTTGGTTATACCGCCTGCAATAACTTTTGTATCATTTGGAGCCATGATCGAAATCGTAGCATATTCTAGAGGCTGTTTAGTTACTTTTTCAAAAACTTTTCCGGTAACCTTAACCTTGTTTTTTGCAGGAGGTCCTTGTTGTGCATAGTTGTAAAAGCCTGTTAAAAACAGCACAAGCATTACAGCAAAATTGATTTGTTTCATTTTTTTCTGGTTTCTTTTTCTTCTTAGACGGCAAATGTACCTTTTGGTTTAAAGAGAAAGATCACAAAAAAATGTTAACAGTGTATTTTAGAATCAATCTAAAAAAGAAGCAACTTTGTCTAAATCTCGTCCAATAATAGCTTTTCCGTCTTTTACAACAATAGGTCTTTCAATTAAAATTGGGTTATCGACCATAGCCTGAATCGTTTCATCTTCAGTTAAATTTTTCCCTTTGTAGTTTTCAATCCATATTTTTTCTTTTGTTCGAACTAATTCAGCTGGTTTTAAATTTAGTTTTTTAAGAAGTTCTTTCAGATCGTCAAAACTTGGGGTTTCTGTTAAATAAGGAATTATTTCATACTCTTGTTTTGTATCTTCAACAAAAGCCAGACAATTTCTTGATTTTCCACAGCGTGGGTTATGGTAAATTTGTATCATTTTCTTATATTTAAAGTCTACTAAATTGATTTATTAAAAATTACATTTTAGGAATAACAAAAATAGAACTTACTATTTAAATTAAAATCTCATTTTAAAACTTTTAATTATATGTTTTTAGAGCAAGGAATTAAACCAGAAAATAAATTTTGGAAATATCTTATAGGATCAGTTTTTATTATAACAGCCTCATTTATTGGTCAGATTCCTTTTTCGGCAGCAGTTCTTCTTAAAAATTTTAAGGACAAAAAAGGTTTTCCAACAGATAATGATGCTGCATTAAAAATATTTGAACCTAATTTGACTTTGTTTTTAGTTATGATTTCGTTTCTTTTTGCATTTGCCGGAATTTATTTTGTGGTAAAATATCTGCACAATCAAACGCTGTTGTCAGTAACAACGTCAAGAGCAAAAGTAGATTGGGGCAGAATAGCTTTTTCTTTTTTGTTATGGGCATTTTTCTCGATTATAAGTTTTTCAGTTTTATATTTTCAATCTCCTGAAGAGTTTGTGTGGAATTTTAAACTGATTCCTTTTTTGATTTTAGTAGTGTTAGGTACAGTTTTAATTCCTATTCAAACCAGTACCGAAGAATATGTTTTTCGAGGATATTTAATGCAGGGATTTGCTAATCTGGCCCGTAATAAATGGTTTCCTTTAATAATGACTTCGGTTATATTTGGTTCAATGCACATTCTGAATCCTGAGGTTGAAAAAATGGGATATGTGGTTATGGTTTATTATATAGGAACCGGATTGTTTCTTGGAGTAATTACATTGATGGATGAAGGAATGGAACTTGCTTTGGGGTTTCATGCTGCTAATAATCTTGTTGGAGCCTTATTAGTAACCTCAGACTGGTCTGTTTTTCAAACGCATTCTATTTTTAAAGATATGTCGGAGCCTTCTGCTGGCGCCGATGTCATTTTACCGGTTGTTATAGTTTATCCTATTTTGCTTTTTATTTTCAGCAAAAAATACAAATGGACAAACTGGAAAGAAAAACTAACCGGAATAATTGACGAAAAAAATAATGAAACAGCAGAATTTTTAAACTTAAATTAAAATTTATTATGCTAAACTTAACTCATAAAAACGTACATAACTATTTTAAGCTCGACGGTTATCATTTAAATGCAGCTGATTTATGCCGAATTGGCTACAGTTTTATTAAAGAAGGCGATGCCTATGAGCGCGCAATTGGTGAATTTTTTCTGGATTGGTTCGATCATAAGGACTATATCGAAATGACAACATCAGGAACAACCGGACTTCCTAAATTAGTAAGATTAGAAAAACAAGCCATGATTCAGTCTGCATTGGCAACAGGAGATTTCTTCGGATTAGAGCCGGGAAATAAAGCATTATTGTGTCTGCCGACTCAGTTTATTGCAGGAAAAATGATGCTTGTGCGCAGTTTGATTTTAGGTCTGGAATTAGATGTTACACTACCAAGTACTGAGCCTTTGGCTTACAATAATAAGCAATATGATTTTGTAGCAATGGTTCCGTTACAAGTTCAAAATTCAATTGAAAAGCTGGGAAATATTAAAAAGCTGATTATTGGCGGTGCAAAAATGGATAGTGCTCTCGAAGAAAAGCTTTTGCCATTAAAGAAAACAGAAATTTACGAAACCTACGGAATGACAGAAACAATTACGCATATTGCGGCTAAAAAAGTAGGTGAAACTGCTTTTACGATTCTGCCAAATGTTAAAATTGAGAAAGATGACCGAGGCTGTTTAGTTATTTATGTTGCTTCGATTTCTGATGAACCAATTGTAACCAATGATTTAGTTGATTTAGTAAATGAAAATCAGTTTGTTTTTTTGGGAAGAATCGATAATGTCATTAACAGCGGGGGAGTAAAGCTGATTCCTGAACAGATTGAAGCTAAATTAACAGGCAGAATTACAAACCGATTTTTTGTAACTGGTGTTCCTGATACAGTTTTAGGAGAAAAATTGATTTTAGTAATTGAAGGGGAGAAGTATGATTTTTCGGCTGATTTTTTTGATGTTTTAGGAAAATTTGAAAAACCCAAAGAAATTGTTTTTGTTCCGAAATTTAAAGAAAATGAAAACGGAAAGTTATTACGCAAATCTAGTTTGAAAGTTTAAAACTTTAATTTGAGGAGTATTCTTTTTTATTAATATGTAATCTCTAAGAGATATTTGAGAACTCCTTTTGGAGTTGTAGATCTAGACAAGAACCACATAAAAAATAAATCCCAAATTTTAATTTTTACAATTGAAATTTGGGATTTGTTGTATTGGGATTTTCCAGTAAATTGGAATTTAATCTTATTTTTTTCTTTCCATAAGTGCCATATAAAATCCGTCAAAGCCAGATTCTGAAGCCAGTAATTTACGATCTTCAATAAAAGTAAACTGCTGTCCTATTTCTGTTTTTAAGAATTTTTCTACTTGTTCCTGATTTTCAGATGGTAAAACAGAGCAAGTTGCATAAACTAATTTTCCTCCTGGTTTTACAATTTTAGAATAGCTTTCTAAAACTTCACTTTGAACTTTGCGAATGTTATCGATAAATTCAGGCTGTAATTTCCATTTAGAATCAGGATTTCTTTTTAAAACACCTAATCCGCTGCAAGGCGCATCGATTAAAACACGATCAGCTTTTTCATGCAGCTTTTTGATCACTTTTGTAGTGTCAATAATACGGTATTCAATATTAAAAGCACCATTTCTTTTGGCTCTTAATTTTAACTGTTTTAGTTTGCTTTCGTACAAATCCATTGCAATCAACTGCCCTTTATTTTCCATTAAAGAAGCGATATGTAATGTTTTTCCTCCGGCTCCTGCACAAGTATCTACAACACGCATTCCAGGTTTTACATCAAGGAAACCGGCAACTAATTGTGAGTTAGCATCCTGAACCTCAAAAAGTCCTTGTTTAAAAGCGTCTGTTAAAAATACATTTGCTCTTTCTTTTAAAACTAAAGCTTCCGGCTGATCTTTTAAATATTCTGTTTCAATGTTTAAATCCATCAAAGTATTTCTAAGACTTTCTTTAGTTCCTTTAAGAGTATTTGTTCTTAAAATAACTTTAGCCGGCTGATTTTGAGCCGTAATTTCTTTTGACCAGATTTTTTCTCCAAGTTCCTTTACGCCCAATTCGTCCATCCAGTCCGGAATAGATTCCTTTAAAGCTCTAACTTTCGAAAGCTCGTCAAAACGTCCCTTGATTTTTCTTTCAGGAGTTCCTTCTAATTGTCTCCAATCAGGAATTGGATATCCTCTTAAAACTGCCCAAACCGCGAACATTCTCCATAAATTATCTCTGTCGTAAGGTTCTTTTACTTCGGCAATTTCTGCGTATAAACGTTTCCAGCGAACAATCTCATATATCGTTTCAGCAACAAACTTCCTGTCAGAACTTCCCCAACGTTTGTCTTTTTTTAATGCTCTGGCTACCACTTTATCTGCATATTCTCCTTCATTGAAAATAGCATTTAAAGAGTCGATGGTAGTATAAACTAAATTTCTGTGTAATCTCATTTCTAATATTTGAGCTGCAAAGGTACTATTAATTGGTTGAAAGTTAAATTTTTAATTGGGATTGTTGTTTAGCTTTCATTCTCAAAACAAAAAAACACTCTGATAAAGTTTTAAAAGAGTGTTTTGTAAATAGGTTTCTGCAGGCAGTTTTTATTTTGTTATTCTTGTCAGTCCAATGTTTTCCGGAGCATGAAGCACCATTGGGAATTTCTCTATTTTTACAGAGCTGCTGTCTAAGCCAAAAGCTCTTTCTTCAGATAAACTCAGTTTTTTAATGAAGAAATAAGAGTTCATAATAATATTTTCGTGCCATCTTAAATCATTGTCATTAGATAAGAATTTCTCAGACAATACAAATTTAAAGTCTCCAATAATATTGTTTTTATTTAATGACTCATAACGGCTGGTAATATCCACTTCGCCGCGTTTTACCATGTCACGAATTACTTCTCTAAACATTAAATTGATTTTAGTTGGTTCTCTAAAACCTAAGTTAAAATCGATTCTGTAAATATCGTCTTTAGCAATTTCGGTAACTTTATATTGTGTTTTATAAGGTTCCGTAAGGATGTTTACGTGTACAAACCAATAAATATCGGCTCTTTTTGGGCGTTTTTGTAAAATAGAATAAATTACTTTTTCCTCCAGCTCATCAACACTATTTGCATTTGTCATGTATACTAAATGCGTAGCATATTTAGGAATTGATAAGTCTTCACTTAATTCCATTAATACCTTTTTATAATCGTCAATTTTGATAACTTTTGTATAGTTTTTATTGATTTTCTTAGCTAAATACCAAATCGTCATGATTGAGATAAGCAAGATCGCAATGATTAAAGTTACGTAACCGCCTTCAGCAAATTTGGTGATGTTGGCAATAAGGAAACTAAATTCGATTAATAAATAAATCGTAATAAGCGGTACCATAAAGTACAGTTTTACACGCTTCATAATTAAATAATAATTCAGCAAAATGGTCGTCATGATCATACATAATATGATGGCAAGACCATAAGCATGTTCCATATTTCCTGATTTTTCGAAGTGTAATACAATTCCAACACAGCCAAAAAACAACAGCCAGTTGATTGACGGAATGTATAACTGTCCTTTAACTTCGGTAGGGTATTTAATTTTTACTTTAGGCCAGAAATTCAAACGCATTGCTTCGTTGATCAAAGTAAATGATCCGCTTATAAGAGCCTGAGATGCAATTACGGCTGCTAAAGTTGCTACAACAATTCCAAATGGTAAAAACCAATGCGGCATAATAAGGTAAAACGGATTTCCGTTTTCTCCACCTAATTGCTGTAATGTACTTCCTTCGTGATGAATTAAATAAGCAGCCTGACCAAAATAGTTTAATACTAAAGTTGTTTTTACAAAGATCCAGCTGATTCGGATATTTTTTCGTCCACAGTGTCCCATGTCTGAGTACAAAGCTTCAGCTCCGGTAGTACATAAAAATACAAAACCTAATACGAAGAATCCGTCAGGGTGAACCGAAAGAAGATGATAAGCATAATAAGGATTTATAGCTTTAATAACTTCCGGAAAATGCATAATTTGGATAAAACCTAAAGTCCCAAGCATGGCAAACCAAATCAGCATCATTGGAGCAAAGAACTTTCCAACAAGCTTTGTTCCAAATTGTTGTATGGTAAAAAGTATAAAAAGGATTGTAATTACAATGTAAACAATAGTTTGTGTCTGCATTGTTGGATAAAACGCCCTGATTCCTTCAACAGCAGATGAAATTGAAATTGGCGGCGTAATAATACCATCGGCAAGAAGTGCGCTTCCTCCAATTATGGCGGGTACAATGAGCCACTGAATTTTAGTTTTCTTGACTAAGGCATAAAGTGCAAAAATACCACCTTCGCCATGATTATCAGCACTTAAAGTAATAAGAACGTATTTTATTGTAGTTTGTAATGTTAAAGTCCAAAATACACATGAAATACCTCCTAAAACAATGTCGGCATTAATTGTATGATTGCCAAGAATGGCTTTCATTACATATAATGGAGAAGTACCAATGTCTCCATAAATTATCCCTAATGTTATCAATAAACCCCCTATAGACAACTTACTATGTAAGTTTTTATGCGATGCGCTCATGTATATTTTTAATAAAAGACGGTTGCAAATTTACTGTTTTAAAACAAATTAGCGACAATAATAATTAAAAAGATAAAAAAAAGCACAATCCCCAAATTGTGCTTTTAATTTTAAGTAAAAATTGAAATATATTTATTATCCTCTTCTCCCGCCTCCTCTAGAACTAGAACCGCTTTCTCTTTGCGGCTGGCTGTTTCCTCTTGACTCCTGGCTTGCACGAGGAGATTCAGAACGCTGCATATTTTGAGATCTTGATGCATTTGATCTGTTTTCAGAATTTCCTCTGCTTTCAGAATAGCTTCTTGGAGATTCTGATCTTTGAACTGGTGCAGCAGATGAAGATCTGTTAGTGTTTCTGTTTTCAGAATAACTTCTTGGCGATTCACTTGCTGATGAAGATGTTCTGTTAGTGTAATTTCTGTTTTCTGAATTTCCTCTTGGCGCAGTTGCATTAGAATTATTTCTTCCGTAATCTGCTCTTGGAGTATTATCAGTTCTTGGTGTGTTTACAGCCGCAGAATTTTCTCTGCTGGTTACACGATTTGTATTATTATAACTTCTGTTACTTGTTGATCTGTTATCAGTATAATTTCTGTTTTCTGCAGAAACTCTTCCTGAGTTAGATCTGTTATAGTTGTACGTATTTTGAGTTCTGTTTAGGTCTCTGCTGGCAACTCTTCTTTGATCTAAGTCATATCTGTTGCTTACATTTGAGTGTCTGTCAGCAAAGCTGTAGTTTGGTCTCATTCTTTCGTAACCATATGTACGTCTTGTTTCATAAATAACAGGAGCTCTGTAGCTTCTTCTTGTATTTACATAGTTATAGCTGTTATGAACATTAATACACACATTTATGTTATTTCTGTATCTGTAAACAGGATAAGGTCTCCACGCTGTGTAATAAGTTGGGTAATATCCCCAATACCATGTAGAATAATAAGGTCTGTAATTTGTAACCCAAAATGAAGTATAAATTACCGGAGCAACACTGTAAACAGGTTCGTAGATGTAATTATCACCATATAAATAGGTATTACCTACAACCTGAACACTTACTTTGTTGTAGTTGTCTCTTTCTACATCAATTGTAGCTACGTCCTGATACACATCACGATCTAAAACCGCTTGTATAATTACAACGTGAGTTCTGTCTTCTACAGATTCGATTACACGTAAATAATCTACCTGGTCATCACCGTTTAAGTCAAGGTTAGAAATTTGATATTTAGGATCGTTTAATCTTCTTTCAAAATCCTGAAGATTTGCAGATTCACCAAACATAGAAGCAACGGCTCTTAAATCTAAATTATCGCTTATATCTGAATTTTTTGCATACACCGTAGTTTGATTTTGTGCGGCACAAGAACCAAAAACTAATGCTGTAAAGGCTATTAAAAGTAATTTCGTTTTCATGATAAAATCATATTAAATTATTTGTATTAGGAGATATCCAATTACTGTGCCACAATTTTATCTATAGACTTTTGTGGTGTTAACTATCATGTTTTTAATATGTTATTGATTTGTTGAATTTTGAGCTTGATTTTATTGAACAAATAAGGTCTGAAAATTATTATTTTCTGAAAAAAAAGGAAACCTATTTGAGATGTTATAAATAATCGTATTTTAGCATGAAACAAATTTTAATTTATATGAAAAAACTGATTTTATTTTGTGGTCTTTTTGTTTTGTTAATGTCTTTTACTTCATTTAATTACAATAGTAAAAAAGCATTTTACGGCGGATTTACCTCTATGACAATTGATACTTTGTTTAATGATAGAATTAGTATAAGAGCAATTGTAATAGACAAAAATAAAGTTTGGTATGGCGGAGATAACTCTCGTTTTGGATTTTATGATTTAGATAAAAAAGAAAAATTTGAAGAGCACATTTACCGTGATACGCTTAAATTAGAATTTAGAAGCATTGCACAAACTTCTAAAGATATTTTTTTGCTGAGTGTCGCAAATCCTGCACTCCTATATTCTGTTTCCAAAAAAGATCATAAAGTTAAATTGGTTTATAAAGAAGTTAACCCAAAGGTGTTTTACGACAGTATGCAGTTTTGGAACGATAAGGAAGGAATTGCTATTGGCGATCCAACAGAAGATACTTTTTCAGTAATTGTAACTCGCGATGGGGGTGAAACCTGGACAAAATTATTGTCAGATAAACTGCCGACTAATGCAGTCGGTGAAGCCGCTTTTGCTGCAAGTAATACCAATATAGTGATAAAAGGAAACGATACCTGGCTGGTTTCGGGCGGAAAAAAAGCACGTGTTTTTTATTCTCCTGATAAAGCAAAAACATGGAAAGTGGTTGAAACTCCAATTGTTCAGGGCAAACAAATGACTGGTATTTTTACAGCAGATTTTTACGATTCTAAGCAGGGATTTATTGCAGGAGGAGATTACGATAAACCAAATAGTAAAATTAATAATAAAGCTTTTACTAAAGACGGCGGAAAAACCTGGGAGCTGATAGGGCAGGAAATGGGCTTTGGTTACGCATCATGTGTGCAGTATGTTCCGGGAGGAAATGGAAGAGAAATCATTTGCGTAGGTTCTGAGGGGATACAATATTCTCAAAATGGAGGAGAAAACTGGACACAGCTTTCTACTGATTCAAAGTTTTTTACGATTCGTTTCGTAAATAGAAATACTGCAATTGCAGCCGGATATAACAAAGTTGTCCGTCTTAACTTTAAATAAAAAAACAAGAACCCTAAATAATAAAGTAAGTATTATTATATAGGGTTCTTATCGCTGTTGTATTGTAATGACAATTAATTTTTGCCTGCTTTATCTCGGTATTGCTTTAGCAATTTTCGATTAAAATCATCTTCAGATTTTTTAAGCTTTAATATCTTTTTTGCTGGAAGCACCTTTTTTAGGTTTGACATGAATTTTTCGCGTAAAAGATATAATTCTTTGTCTGTGCTTTCAATTTGTGACAGCAATACTACCGCTTCTTTTTCTGAAAGAGAATTCAAATTATCATCATCCAGTTTACGCAGATACGTTTTCATTTTATCATGACGCAGTTCAAACTGTTTGTCATCGTATGCATTGTAAATTGGCCAGAATTTTTCTGCTTCTGTCGAAGTAAGCTCAAGTTCTGTTGTCAAAAATGAAACTTTAAACGCTTTAACTTTTTCTCGCTTTTCATCGATTTTATCACTTTGAGCATAAAATGATAAAGTCGCTAAAAACAGAACTACCGTTAATATATTTTTGATTTTCATATTTATATAATTTTGTTTTTTATTCAGAAATTAAATTTTCAATATTTGGATTTGTTGCTAAAATATCCTCTAAGGTTTCTTCTTCTAATGCAACATTTTTATTTAGTTTGTCAATGTCTTTTGTGTCTAATTCTTTAATTAAATCGTATTGATTTAAATTTGACTGATAAGCAAGGTAAGTTTCTAAAGTTGCTTCGTCGAGTTCTTTTGATGCTTTATAATAATGGTTCGCAGTTGGAATCATAAAGGCAATAAATATTGCGGCCGCCGCTGCGATCGAAATGACTTTTTTTCGTTTATAAAGAGGAATTACTTTTACTTCTCTTTCATTTATCTGTTCTAAAACTTTTGCCGAAAAAGTATCAAAATAATGATCTGGAGTTTTAAATCCAGCTGTTATTTTCGGTTCGTTTTCTAATTTAAATTCTTTCATAATGTCTATAAGATAATATTAGCTATAAAAGGTTTAATTTGACGTAACATATAATTCAATTTTTTTTACCGCATGGTGGTAAGATGCTTTTAAGGCGCCAACTGACGTTCCTAAAATTTCTGCGATTTCTTCGTATTTTAATTCTTCGAAATATTTCATTTTAAAAACCAATTGCTGCTTTTCGGGCAGTGTAACAATTGCTTTTTGAAGTTTGATCTGGATTTCATCGCCGTCAAAATAAACATCAGACTTTAAATTGTCGATAGTTTTATTTTGTAAATCTTCAGAAGTTATGCCTTTTAATTTTGCTTTTTGATTTAAAAAAGTCAACGCTTCGTTTGTTGCAATTCGATACATCCACGAGAAAAGTTTACTTTCTCCCTTAAAGTTTTTTAAGTACTGAAATACCTTTACGAAAGTATTCTGCAAAACATCATCTGTATCATCATGATTCAAAACAATGTTTCGAATATGAGAATACAAAGGTTTTTGATAATCAGATATAAGTTTTTGAAACGCTGTGTTCTGCGTTTTAGGATCTAATAATTGTTGTATAAATTCCTTCTCGTCGATCAAACTTCTTGATTTATCAAACTTTATAATCAGTTAGAATACAATTTATACAAAAGGTTTAATCAACCTTAAAAAAAATTAAAATTCAGACTGTTCTTCTTCTGGTTTTGCGGCTGGAGTAGCCGCTGCAGGTGCTGCTGGCTTTTGTGTAACAGGTTTTTGCACCGCTGGTTTTGCCGGAGCAGTTTCGGTTCCTGTCTCTGTTGAGTAATCTGGTGTGGTAACCGCAGCAGGAACCACTTTTGGTTTAATTGGGAAATAAATATCTGTAATTAATTTAGATGGACTTTTTACATCTAGTCTGCTTGCTTCTAAAACTTCCAGATGCGACCAGCTTAATTCAGGGATTATTTTTTCATTGTTAATATAAGCTGTTGTTTTTGCAATTGCTTCATTTGTATGGCTGTAGTCGCCTTTTAAAGTAGTTTTTACAGCATCAAAAGCATTTAGTTTTCCAGATAAAATATCACTTCCAGAACTAATAGAAATTTCTTTGTTTATTGGTAAACAAATAGAAATTTTCGCCAGTCCTTTTGCAGTGTCATAAGTATGGTAGATAATGAAGGGTTTCCCGCTTGTACTTAAGCCGTTAGTTTCGCTAAAGTGAATAAGTTTTGGAATTACAATTCGGGCATTTTTATTAATCTTTGGGATTTCACTTGTAAAAGTCTGTTTGATATAAGGAGTTTCAGTTTTCTTTACTACTCCGTTTACCTGTACGGCATATGTTTTAGTTTCGTAATCCAGATTCTTGTCGATGTTGGCAAGACTCTTTTCATAAATAGTTCCAATAACTTTATCAGAACCGCCGTTTAAAGCTGCATAAACTTTAAATAAAAAGCTCATTGTTCCTTTTGCTTTCCAGGTAACTTTTGTTTTTCCTGCTAAAGTATCTTTAAAAGTCCAGGTAACATCAGCTTCTGTACCGTCGTATTTCATTTTTTGCTCAATGCTTTCTCCGTCTTTTGTTTTTAGGGTAACAGCGTTTCCTGTTCCTTCTTCGCCAGACCAGTAAAAAGAACCTCCGTTACCGGAAGTTTTATTTGGGAAAGTAAATTGTAGTGTTGGATCTTCAACTGCCCACGATTCAAAATCTTCGTAATTTCTAAAATCATTTACATAATTGTATACAGCAGCTTTTGGCGAATTGATGACTTTGCTTCTTTCTACAGAAAAAATCCCTTTTTGGGTAGCAACAAAAACGGTAAGGGCAACTAAACTTAGTAATAGTAAAAGAAATAAGTATTTTAAAATCTTCATCGTGCAGGTTTTTCGTAAAGTTATAAATTTTATTGGGAGACTAAACTAATAACTAAAAATTAAATAATAGATTGTTATCTTTTTAAAAATATTTTGATGACAAACAAAAGAGCAATAAAAAGCAGAAATACTAATAATACCTTATAATTTCCTTTGTAAAAAACTTTATGAAGTTTAAGATCTCTGCGGTAAGCAAAAATCATAACGATTACAAATGCAATAAAAAAACAGACTCCGAATATTAATTGTCCCTGACTAAACATAGTTAAAAATTATTTTTGACAAATTTAGAGAATTGTATACGATTTGCTGCTAATTTGCCGTCTCATTTAATAGAATAAAAACATGAAAAAACAACTTGATGCAGTTACTGAATTTCATACTGCTTTTAAAATAGGCCACAGCCAGACTCCAATTGCTGATTTGGGAGAAACTAAAAAACTGCTTCGTTATAATTTAATGAAAGAAGAAAACGAAGAATATCTGGAAGCGGTTAAAAATAATGATTTAGTTGAAATTGCTGATGCTCTTGGAGATATGATGTACATTTTATGCGGTACTATCATTGAACATGGCTTACAGGATAAAATTGAAGCTGTATTTGATGAAATCCAACGCAGTAATATGAGTAAATTAGGTGAGGACGGACAGCCTATTTATCGTGAAGACGGAAAAGTAATGAAAGGACCGAATTATTTTAAACCGGATTTTTCGAAGTTGTTGTAATTTAGTATTTCGTAAAAATAAGACCCTTAATGATGTAATTTATTAAGGGCTTTTTATTTAATGATATAGAATTTTATAATAGTGATTCTATATAATGATAAGTACAAAATTGATATTACTCGAAGTAGTTTGTTATTTAAGTTATATATTTGTAGGATTAATCTCTTATTTTAAAGATTTTTAGCTATGCCAATTAGGAAGGATTAAATGGTTTTTTAGTCCTATAAAAAATAGCTTTTTGTTAAAATTGATTCGATGAGTAAATTATACGTATATAACCTTGGTTATGGTCTTTTTCCTTTGGATTGGGAATTTTGTTTTTTGACTGTAGATGAATATAAGGAAAAATTAAAGGAAAAATATTATCAGAATGAAGAGTATAATCATCATATTGCAGGAGATTTATCGGAAACTTTTTCTTTGATAGATAAAACTGTTGCGAAGGCTAAAAAACATTTTAAAAAAGAATTTCATGGGGATGAAAATCTACGTTGCCTTCCAATGGTTTTTCCTATACCTAAAGGGGATCATACAAATGGAGTTGCATTTTGTGTTATATTGAAAAGGGATGAGGACGGTGATACCCTAGTTTATTCTCCAATTCCGTTGCAATATCTAAATGAAAATATATAATATATGATAAAATTAGCACTTTATTCAGCTTGTGTAGGTGGTTTTATAAATTTACGTAAATGGCAGCCAGAAAATGAGGAAGTTGTCTCAGAGCTGATTAATTTAGAAATTGGTATAAAAAATAAAAAAGGAAGTGATGGGTTTACATTCAATTTAGTTACTCCTCAGGGATTTCAGCTTTTGCTTAGAGAAAAGGGAATAATAGCTACACGTCGACCATTGCTAATAGTTGAAAGATACGACTTCGGTCAAATTTGGAATTCTTTGGAAGAAATAATTGCATCATGCCAAGATGATAGCTGGTCTTTGTGCGTAGAGAAACTTAAAAAATATTTTGATTGGGAATATGATAATTATAAAGAAAAATAAACCCGACAAATTTTTTAAAATCTGTCGGGTTTATATTTTAAACTAATTATGGATTATTGAACTTTAACTGTCCATCCGTAAGTATCTTCAGAAAGTTTGTTTTGAAGACTTGTTAATTTTTCTTTTAAGAATGAAGCATATGAATTCTCGATTGGAGTTAATTCAAAATACTCATCTTTGTATGAGAAGCCTTTAATAACGCTGATAACAGCGGCAGTACCAGCTCCGAAAATTTCTTTTAAAGATCCGTTTTTAGCAGCTTCTACTAATTCTGAAACAATTACAGGGCGAACTTCAACATTTAATCCTTCTTTTTCTGCCATAGCAATTAAACTTTTTCTGGTAACACCATCTAAAATTCTTTCGCTTGTCGGCGCAGTTAATAAAGTATCGTTAATTCTGAAGAAAACATTCATTGTTCCAGCTTCTTCTAACTTTGTATGAGTTGCATCGTCAGTCCAGATAACTTGCTGGAAACCATCTTTGTTTGCTAAATTAGTTGGGTAAAACTGTGCAGCATAGTTTCCTGCAGCTTTTGCAGCACCAATTCCGCCATTTGCAGCGCGGCTGTAATGCTCAGCAATAATAACTTTTACTTCGCCTCCGTAATATGCTTTTGCAGGAGAAAGTAAAATCATGAACTTATATTCGTCAGAAGGATTAGCAATTACTCCAGGTCCTGTAGCAATCATAAAAGGACGGATATACATACTTGCTCCGTTTCCTCTCTGAATCCATTCTTGGTCAATTTTTAATAATTCATTTAAACCGTCCATGAAAATATCTTCCGGAACTTCTGGCATTGCCATACGAACAGCAGAATTGTTAAAACGTTTGTAGTTTTCATCAGGTCTAAACAACCAAACATCATTATTTTCATCTTTATAAGCTTTCATTCCCTCAAAAATTGCTTGACCATAATGAAAGACTTTAGAAGAAGGATCCATTAAAATAGGAGCATAAGGCTTAATGACCGGAGTCTGCCATTGTCCGTTTTTGTAATCACATTCAAATAAATGGTCTGTAAATACAGCACCAAAGCTTAAGTTTTCAAAGTCTACAGAGCTTATCTTAGACGATTCAGCTTTTCTGATTTCAATTTTGCTTGTTTGAGTTGTACTCATAATTATGTAAAGTTTTTATCTATTTTGTATTCTTTCAGATGAAAATCTAACGTAATGATCTGATGAAGAATAGGTTTTACTGAATGCAAAATTACGGAAAAATATATAATTTACTTGGTAAAACTGCATTAATTCCTGCATTTGACTGAGATTTATTTATCTTACAATAAACCTAAAATTTTAGCGAAGTTTTATAAAGAATTTATGAAAAAACTGTCGTTTTTTAAGGCTTTACGCATTTGTTTTAATTAATTTTGACTGATAAAATAAACTCAAAATCAATAAAACACCATTGTAAAATTCGAAAATTGTGAAAAGGGAAATAATTAAAACGCTAGATGGTTCAACGACAATTCATTTGGAAGAGTGGAATGAAAGTTATCACTCTAAACATGGTGCAATACAGGAAGCAAAACACGTATTTATAATGAATGGACTTTCTTTATTTGAGAATAATCCGGTAACTATAATGGAAATTGGTTTTGGGACTGGTCTAAATGCTTTTATTACTTTTTTGGAGTCTGAAAATAAAGATCAAAAAATTGACTATGTTGGAGTAGAGGGATATCCGGTAAATGCAGAAGAAGTTTTAGCAATGAATTATGTCGAAGAACTCGAAGCATTGGAATTTCGTAACATTTTTGAAGAAATGCATAAATCTGAATGGGGTAAAAAAATAGAAATTAGCAGCCGTTTCTCGTTAACCAAAAGGAAACAATTTTTTGATGAAATAAACGATTTAGAAATTTTTGATTTGATTTACTTTGACGCCTTTGGATATCGGGTTCAGCCGGAGCTTTGGAGTACTGAAATTTTTCAAAAAATGTACAATAGTTTAAAGCCAAATGGAGTTCTCGTTACTTATGCAGCTCGTGGAGTTGTTAAAAGAAGTATGATTTCTGTTGGATTTACGGTCGAAAAATTGGCAGGGCCTCCGGGAAAACGAGAAATGTTTAGAGCCTTTAAAAAGGTTTAAGTGAGTTATTTAGAATAGTTCTATATTGATTTAAACGCATTAAGAAAACGTATTCGCTGCTAAAATTTTTAAAAAAATAAGTTAAAAATAGTATCTGTGAATGTTATTTGTTTACATTTGTTGCGAGTTTAAAAATATAGATAACCCCCAAAAATCTTATTTTATTATGTCAAAAATGATGTTTGATTACACAAAATCAATACTTGAAAGAGTAAGTTTCGATCCGGTACTTTTCTGCAAAGAGTTAGAAAAAGCTATCAAAACACTGTTACCTTACGAAATGGAACAATTACAAGAATGGTTATTAAGTTTTGTAATCGAAAAACCAGAATTAAAACCAAGTCTACAGCTAATTAAAGTATAAAAGAAAAAGGAGCCAAACTGGCTCCTTTTTTTATGATTACTTTTTTTGCAGCGGGCTGATGATCTGCACATTTTGAAAAACAATAGCGCCTTTTACAACACCGGCAATTGTAGATCGAATGGCATCAATGATCTGCATTTTTAATTCGCTCTTTGGGTAAATTAAACTTACCTCTCGGGCAGGTTTTGGTTCTTTAAAGTTTCGTAGTTTTAGTTTATCGGATTCTTTTAAGTCTAAGGTGTGCAAGTACGGAAGTAACGTTGTGCCCAAACCTTCATCGGCTAATTTTATTAAAGTTTCAAAACTGCCGCTTTGAATCTGAAAATTGTTTTGGTCGACATCAGTGCCGTTTTTGCATAAATTTAAAATTCCGTCTCTAAAACAATGTCCGTCTTGTAAAAGCAGGATTTCATTAATGTTTAAATCGGCAACTTCAATTTCTTCTTTTTGAAAACTATGATGATGTTCCGGAATATAAGCCACAAAAGGCTCAAAATACAAAACAATTTCTTTTATCTTTTCATCTTCAAGAGGCGTGGCGGCAATGGCAGCGTCCAGATGACCGTTTTTTAATTTTACTATAATTTCATCTGTATTAAGCTCTTCAATTAAAAGCTTAACTTTTGGATATTTTTTAATAAAATTATTTAAAAACATTGGTAAAAGGGTTGGCATAATAGTAGGTATAATTCCTAATCGAAATTCTCCGCCAATAAAACCTTTCTGCTGTTCTACAATATCTTTGATTCGGTCAGCTTCGTTTACAATATTTTTAGCCTGATTTACAATTTTTTGTCCAATGTCTGTAAGCTGAATTGGTTTTTTGCTTCTGTCGAAAATTAAAATATTAAGTTCTTCTTCAATTTTTTGAATCTGCATACTTAATGTTGGCTGTGTTACGAAACACTTTTCGGCGGCAAGTGTAAAGTTTTTATGCTCTGCAACAGCTAATACATATTGTAATTGAGTTATCGTCATTTTGATAGTAATTTTTGATGCAAAAATAGGTAAATATAATTTTTTTTTATAATTTTTTTAATCAAGTTGCTTTAAATTTGTAGTAACTTAGTTATTAAAATACAAGATTATGAAAACAAATATTTTAGGATTACCTGTAAAAGAGTCAGAATTGTTAGTAGAAGAATTAAATGTGTTATTATCAAATTTTCAAGTTTACTATCAAAATTTAAGAGGAATTCATTGGAATATTCGTGGTAAACGTTTCTTTGATCTTCATGTAAAATTTGAAGAATTATATACAGATTCACAATTAAAAATTGATATGATTGCCGAGAGAGTTTTGACAATTGGCGGCACTCCATTACATACTTTTGAAGATTATATTAAAAACAACAAATTAACAGTTGGAAAGAATATCTCAAATGACGAAAAAGCGGTTCACTTAATTGTAAATTCATTATCGGATTTATTAAAAATTGAAAGAGAAATTTTGAAAAAATCTGATGAAATTAACGATGAAGGTACGAATTCTATGATGAGTGACTTTATTGCAGAGCAGGAAAAAACCATTTGGATGATGAATGCATGGTTAGACGAAAGCTTGTAATAAGTTGTTTGTTAATGTGTTAAAAAGCAGGATGATTGAATTTGATCATTCTGCTTTTCTATTTTTGTTAAAATTGTATAAAAATTTTGCCTTCCGGCTTTGATTTTATTTGTTTAACGCTATTTTTGTTTCGATGAAAATACTTGCACGCATATTATTATTCATATTTATTGCCTTTTTATCGACTCCGACAATTGTTCAGGCGATAAAGAAAGGGAATAATACCTGCGTGTCTTTTAGTATTTCTGAAGAAGAAGTTCATAAAGAACTTAAAAATATAGTGCATCCTGTTATTTTAGAACATGAAGTGCTGATACCGGTTTACATTGAAAAGAAAACGATCCTTTCTGAAAACATCGTAAAACTAGATAATATTTCTCCGAGCATATTTGCTCCACCTCCCAATTTAGTATAATACTTCCGATTATTTGAAAGATGCTGTATTTGAAATAAATACGGCCGGTCTTTAATGTATTCATTTTTAGTATTGTATTATGACAAAAAAAATCAATCTTTTTGCCAACCTTAAATCTGATTTTGCTTCAGGTTTAGTGGTTTTCTTGGTGGCTCTTCCATTGTGTTTAGGTATTGCAATGGCTTCTGGAGCGCCGTTATTTTCTGGAATTATTGCAGGTGTTGTTGGTGGTATTGTGGTAGGTTATTTGAGCCAGTCACACATCAGCGTTTCTGGACCTGCAGCTGGGTTAACAGCTATTATATTAACAGCTATTACTGATTTTGGCGCTTTTGATGTGTTTTTATTGTCTGTATTTATTGCAGGAATAATTCAATTAGCATTAGGATTTTTAAAAGCCGGAAGTATATCCAATTATTTTCCAACCAACGTAATCGAAGGAATGCTGGCGGGTATTGGAATTATTATTATTCTAAAACAAATACCGCACGCTTTTGGTTACGATGCTGATTTTGAAGGTGATCAGGCTTTTATCCAAAACGATGGAAGCAACTCATTTTCATTTCTTTTTGACGTTTTAAATCACATTCATTTAGGTGCTGTTTTAATTTCGGCAATTTCACTTGCAGTTTTAATTTCTTGGGATAAAGTTCCGTTTTTAAAGAGATTGAAATTAGTTCCGGGTGCGCTTGTTGCTGTAATTTTAGGAGTGTTGTTAAACGAATTTTTTATATCTACAGGAAGCTCCTTGGCAATTGCAAAAGAACATTTGGTTTCTTTGCCTGTTCCAAAATCTTTTGATGAATTCAAGTCTATTCTGGTTACGCCAAATTTTGCTGCTATTACAAATCCGCAGGTTTGGGTTGTAGCTGTTACAATTGCCATTGTTGCTTCTATTGAAACACTTTTATGTATTGAAGCTTCAGACAGAATGGATGTTCAAAAACGTTACACAAATACAAACATTGAGCTTAAGGCGCAAGGTGTTGGTAATATTATAAGTTCACTTTTAGGAGGACTGCCAATGACATCTGTAGTTGTTAGATCTTCTGCAAATAATAATGCAGGTGCAAAATCAAAAATGTCAACCATCATTCATGGTGTACTTTTATTAATAAGCGTTTTATCTATCCCGGTAATTTTAAATAAAATTCCATTGGCAACTTTGGCAACCGTTTTAATTTTAGTTGGATATAAATTAGCAAAACCAGCAACCTTTATGCATTTCTGGGAAAAGGGGAAATACCAGTTTATCCCTTTTATTGCAACTTTGGTCTTTGTCGTTGCGACAGATTTGCTTAAAGGAGTTGCTTTAGGAATTGTGATTAGTATCATCTTTGTTTTAAGAGGAAACTTAAAACGTGCGTATAACTTTAAGAAAGAAGAATACGAAGACGGTGATATTATTCATATCGATTTAGCACAGGAAGTTTCGTTTTTAAACAAAGCTGCGATAAAACAAACATTGAGTGAAATTCCTGAAAATTCAAAAGTGGTTATCAATGCTCACGATACAGAGTATATTGCACACGATGTTCTGGATTTAATTCGTGAATTTAAAGAAACCCGTGCAGTCGACGAAAACATTAGGGTAAAACTGACTGGTTTTAAAGAAGCTTACGAATTAGAAAATACTCCGGAAAACAATAATCATGTTACAATAGAGCATTATTATGATATTGTAAAAAGAGAAGTTGTAAGAAAAGAAGAAGTTAAAGAAGGTTTTTAAAACAAATTATATAAATAAAGATATTTATCAGGTTTGAGAACTATCAAAATTTAAATAACTTTACGGAAATTAAAGGTGTTTTTGATATGCTTAAGCATTGATAATTCCAAAAAAACAAAAAAAAGGATGAGAAAGTTTTATGAACAAATACTAGAGAACAATAAAAAATGGGTTGAAGATTCTTTAGCAAAAGACCCGAATTACTTTGCTGATTTAGCTAAAGGACAATCACCGCCTTTATTATGGATTGGATGTTCTGACAGCCGTGTTCCTGCAAATGAAATTATTGGAGCAAAACCAGGTGAAGTTTTTGTTCACAGAAACATTGCTAACATGGTAGTTCACTCAGACATGAATATGTTAAGTGTACTGGATTATGCTGTAAACGTTTTAAAAGTAAAACACGTTATTGTATGCGGACATTACGGATGCGGTGGTGTAAAAGCAGCAATGGGACAGCAGTCTGTTGGAATTATCGACAACTGGCTTCGTCATATTAAAGATGAATACCGTCTGCATGACAAATATTTAAATTCAATTACTGACGAAACTGAGCGTTTTAATGCTTTTGTTGAAATCAATGCAAAAGAGCAGGTTTACAATTTAGCTAAAACTTCGATTGTGCAGGGAGCTTGGAAAAGCGGTCAGGATTTAATGCTTCACGGATGGGTTTACGGATTAAATTCTGGTTTTGTAACCGATTTAAATGTTACCATTAGTTCAAATGAAGAACTAGATCAGGTTTATCAGCTTGATCTTTAATATAAAAAGAAAATCGCCTCAAAAGGGCGATTTTTTTTATTCGTTTTCGTCTAGATTTTCATTAAATGCAGATGGTAACATGGTTGGTATAAACTTAATTAAAATCGGCAGTAATAAACTTCCTCCCGGAAGTAAAAATATAGTGAGCGACGGAATTGTTTTACAGATGTCTAAAAGTTGTTTCTTGACCTTTTTCTTTTCCTTTGCATCTAAATCTCTTGTTGTAGAGTAGGCCAGTAAAACCATTAATTCCTTACTTTGAACAATTTCTTTAATCAATCTGTTTTTGTTTCTTATAATCAGTTTTACAACGCTGTGCGTCATTTGATCGTAGAAATGCTTAACCGGATTTGAATAATTAAAGTATGGAATTTTCTTTTTATGTGTTGTAATAAAAGTATGTGTTGTGTCAATACTTTTGGTTACAAAATCATCGCCAACACCCATTGTAGAACCTAAGGAATACAAGAAATACGATTCTTCATTTTCAACAACACCATCACTCCATAAAGCCATTCCGGCCATATCAATCAGGTAATAATGTTCTAATTTATTTTTGAAATAATCCAATTGTAAAGTCTCTAAAGTCTCGACAGTAACTTTTGAAAATTTAGAATAACGAATAGAAGCTTCAAAAAGTTTAATTAATAAATCGTCGTGCTGCGATTTTATAGTTTTGGTTTTTAAAGCCAAACCTACTATGCCCAGAACGGTTTCCTCAATACGTTTTAAATATTTTTCTGGAATTTCACCATGTTCTAAATATTGTCTGAAAGCCAGAACATCAATAAACAAAAGTGCATTGGTTACTAAATGCGAAAAGTTTTTGCTTATAATACTGTCATTTGTCTGTACTCTCTCATCAATTATACTTTCTAATGAATGAGAAGGACTGTCTTTTGGAAGCAGAATTTTAAACAAATTAAAGCCTTCCGGGTTCATTTGTTTATAGAACTTTACAACTTCGGTAATAAAATTGTTGGGTTCAGAGCTTCTTTTCTCTAAACAAAAAACATGGTAAAGTGTATTTAATAAGGCAACTTTAGAAATTTCGGTTTTGAACCAGCCTTTTATAGGAATTGGAATTTGAGAATCAATGGCAATGATATGACCATAAATAAACCCTGTTTCTCTCACTTTATAGTAAAAAGAATCTGTAGTTTCAAAAGGTATCGCCTCTGAAAACTTCTGCTCACTAAAAAATTTATCTATCCAGCCGTGTGCTGATGGGTTAATCATTGCATTAAATTTATAGCTGCAAAGCTATATCTTTTTCTTGTTACAGAATATATTAAAATAAAATAACCACTAGATTTTTGTGAAAATAGTGGTTATTGTAAATTTTTGCTTATTTAATGATCCCTGCACAGGCTACACGTCCGCCGGCATTTCCGGTTGGCTGAGTAGTAAAATCATCAGTTCCCTGATGAACAATTAAACCTTTGTTAAGTACATTTTTAGTTTCATCTTCACATCCTATGCACCATTCGTCTGTAGTAAATGTGATAGATCCGTTACCATTTGCATCTGCAGTAAAGTTTCCAATATCACCTTTGTGGTATTCTCCAACACCCCATTTTCCATGTTTTTTGAAAGTAGGATTCCAGTGTCCGCCTGCAGAACTTCCATCAGCAGAGCTGCAATCAGCTTTTTCGTGAATATGTATTGCATGAACTCCCGGCTCTAGTCCAGTCATTTTTGCAGTAAAGGTAACCTTGCCGTTTTTTTCAGTAAAAACAGCAGTTCCGGCTACTTTACTGTTACTTTTTGGCTCTAAGGCAACCGTTATGGTTTTTGCATCGTTTGATTTTGTATTTGTCTTACAGCCAACTATTAAAGCTGTAATTATAGCGAAAGATACGATTAGTTTTTTCATAAATACGGGCATTTTAAATTAAAGATTAAGTAAATTTAACATAAAATAACGGAATAGTTTAACTCTAAAAGTTAAAAAAAAGTCAAACTATACTTTATAATTTAAGATTGATTGAGCACAAAAGCCAAAAAATATGCTTAAATTCGTGATAGTTTTTGTAGATATGTTCTGAAAACTGACTTTCCTAATTCATTCATATTTAATTCTTAATGTTATGATGAAAAAGATTTTTACTCTCGTTTTTCTTAGTTCAATATTGCTTTCCTGCAATGTCTTTAAATGTAAAAAAACAGATGCCGTTTCAAAACTTGATGGAACCTGGGAACTAAATTATATTACCGGACCGCGAATTACTTTTGATGGTTTGTATCCCAATAAAAAGCCTACTATTACTTTTAATACAAAAGACAATCAGGTTTCCGGCAATAGCAGTTGTAATAACTATACAGGTAAATTGGTTGTAGACGGAAACAAAATAGATTTTACACAGCCAATGGCAATGACAAAAATGATGTGCCTAAACGGACAGCAGGGCGAGCAGACGTATATGAGCACGCTTCAAAAAATAACTTCTTATGATATAACAGATGATGGTAAAATGCTGAATTTAATTTCGGGAGATATTGCCATGATGAGATTTACCAAAAAGTAAACTTCTATTTTTAAGTAATAAAAATTGAATTGAGATGAAAAATAAAGTATTCATTTTACTCGTATTATCTGTTTTTTTGAATTTTTCTGCCTTTGCTCAGGAAAAAACGAAAAAAGAATTAAAAGCCGAACGTGAGGCGCAAAAGCAAAAAGAAATTGAAGCGCTTATTGATTCTAAAAATTTTGTTTTTGAGGCTCAAAAGCTTACCCCGCAAGGAGGAAGGCTCATTAATCTAGACTATAATATGTATTTTTTAAATTTTAATACTGAAAAAACTACTGCAGATCTTCCGTTTTTTGGAAGGGGTTATAATGTAGGATACGGAAGCGACGGCGGAATTAAATTTGAAGGGATACCCGAAAATATTAAAGTAGAGAAAAAGAAGAAAAACACAACTATTAAGGCTTCTGTTAAAGGTAAAGATGATGTTTACGATTTGATGTTTACTATTTTTTATAATGGAGGCACCTCACTTTCGGTAAATAGTAATAATCGCGCGCCAATTTTTTATGATGGCGAAATAAGCGCCCCAAAAACAGATGAAAATAAAAAATAACATCTGCATAGTTTTTATGCTTTATAAAACTCTTTTGAAATGAATTACGATTTTAAAAACTATATATTTTGAATGCATAATTATTTAGAAACAAATTTAAAAATTGAAACTATGAAAAAATTAAGTCTTATTTTTATTATGGCCCTTGCCGCGTTTTCATCTTATGCACAGTCTTCATTTAAAGAAGATGTAGATGTTTTACAAAGTCTTTACGGAAAATCAAAAAGTGATCTCGTAAAACAATATATGAATTTGTCTGATGCACAATCGGCAGCTTTTACAAAGGTTTATGACGATTATGAAGTACAGCGTAAAGCTCTTGGGCAGACTAAATTTCAATTAATTAATGATTATGCAGCTAATTATGAAACGCTTACTGATGCAAAAGCAGATGAATTGGCAAAAGCAACTTTAAAAAATCACATAGATTATGAAAAGTTGTATAGTAAAACATATGGAAAAGCAAAGAAAGCGATTGGAAGTATAAATGCGGCTAAATTTATTCAGTTAGAAGTATATCTTCAAACCATAATTCGATCTGAAATTCTGGAAGCAATTCCGTTTATTGGTGAATTAGATAAATCTAAAATCCAATAAAATCTCTTGTTATATAAAAAAAGGCAGTTATTTTTAAATAACTGCCTTTTTTTATCTGCTTTTCAAAAACTTATTTAGCCGTTTTAACTTTATAAATTTCATCGACCATTCCGTTACGGAAACTGTCCAGAGTAAGTTCCCAGAACATGATTCCTCCCAGTTTTTTCTCTTTTACATATTCAGTTTTTGCTTTGATAGATTTAAGATCATCAGATGTAGCAAAAGTTTTAGTCTGTGCATTGTACCAATATGGAGCTTTTGCTTTATCATCCCAGAAATATTTCCAGCCGTTAGCTTCTGTATAGGTTGTCGCGTAGTTTTTAAAATCAACACCTTGAAAATGTTCTCCAGCCTGATACAATCCGTTATTGATATTTTCTACATTTTTCCATTGTCTGGTATAAAATGCGCCTCCAATTACTAATTTTTCAGCCGGAACGCCTTGTTTTAATAAAAATTCAACAGCTCTGTCTGTAGATTCTTCTTTAGGATTTGTGCTGTATAATGGTGTATGATGACCCGTAACTTTTGAATATCCGTTTACTAAATCATAACTCATAATATTGATACGGTTTACAAATGGAGCAACAGCTTTCCAATCGATAGATTCGTCTAAACATTTTTGAAAACCTCCTGCAGCAAAACTCAATTCGTATTTTTTACCTAAAGTAGAACGTAATATTTTTACCAATTCAGTAAAATTAGGCTTATCAGCAGCTTGGTATAAATGTCCCGGAAGTCCTTCGATTGAAGGATATTCCCAGTCTAAATCTAAACCGTCTACTTTGAAATAATCACTTACTTCTTTTACAGATTTAGCAAATTTCAAACGTCCCTCAGCGGTTGAAAATGCATCTGAACAAGGTTCGCAGCCTCCCCAGCCGCCAAGTGATACAATAATTTTTAATTGTGGATTTTTAGCTTTTAAAGATACTAAGTGTTTAATAGTAAGAGAATCTTTAGCAGAGTCTACACTTAGTTTTCCATCTTTTAAATGACAGAAACTAAAAATAATTTGATTTAATTTACTGACTTCGTATTGGTCAATTAATTGAGAATCGCCTGTGTAATAAGCAATAATGTCGAATTTTTTATTTTTCTGCGCAAAAGTTGTTGTGGATAAGATGCAGCAAAATAAAAGTGCAATTAGGTTAATTTGTTTCATTTTATGTTTTTTGAAGTTTTAGAACGCTAAATTTAAAACATTAGAATTTAAGATTTACTATGCTGCCTGCTTCGAAAAGTTAATTTTAACGAATATTTTGCAAATCGTTGCAAAAATATTGCGTGTAATGCTTTTACGGCTTTTCAAAATTGATAAAAAAAATAAACCCGCACAGTTTCGGACTTGTACGGGTTTAAACAAATTAAAAGCTAAAAACTATTTTGATATTAGAAGCAGTATGAATTTTCTGCAACTAATTTTTCTGCGATTTTTTCTCTTAATGCTACTACGTTTGGCAGGTTAGTGTATTTAGTGAAACGTTTAAGTCCCATTAACATCATACGCTGTTCGTCACCTTCAGAGAAAGAAGCGATTCCTTCTTTTCCTCTTAAGTTTACGATATCTACTGCTTTGTACAAGTATAATTTTGCCATAGCGATTTGCTCTTGTACTTTATCTTCACCTTCTTTTTTAGCTAATTTCTCAGTTCTAAGAATAGTACTTTCAGCCATGTAGATTTCGATTAAGATATCAGCTGCAGCCATCAATAATTGTTGGTGAGAATCTAATTCCGGACCGTATTTTTGAACAGCGCTTCCGGCAACCATTAAGAAAACTTTTTTCAAGTTAGCCACGATTACTTTTTCTTCAGAGAATAATTCAGAGAAATCAGGCGTATCAAAAGATGGAATTCCCATTAATTCTTCCTGAACTTTCATTGCTGGTCCAAGTAAATCAACGTGTCCTTTCATTGCTTTTTTGATCAGCATACCTACAGAAAGCATTCTGTTGATTTCGTTTGTTCCTTCGTAGATACGAGCGATACGAGCATCTCTCCAGGCACTCTCCATTGGAGTATCTTCAGAGAATCCCATTCCACCAAAAACCTGGATACCTTCGTCAGAACAGTTTTGAACGTCCTCAGAAACCGCTACTTTCAAGATAGAACACTCGATAGCGTATTCTTCAACACCTTTCAATTCTGCTTCCTGGTGACTTGTTCCTTCCGCCTCACGAGCAGCGATTCTGTCTTCGATATCTTTTGCAGCACGGTAAGAAGCACTTTCTCCTGCATAAGCATTAGTTGCCATTTCAGCTAATTTAGAACGAATAGCTCCAAAAGATGAAATAGATGTATTGAACTGAATTCTTTCGTTAGCATATTTTACAGCTCCAGAAGTAACTCTTCTTTGAGCATCTAAACAAGCTGCTGCTAATTTAATACGACCAACATTTAAAGCATTCATTGCAATTTTGAAACCGTTTCCTCTTTCAGATAACATATTTTCAACCGGAACTTTTGTTTCGTTGAAGAAAACCTGACGAGTAGATGAAGCACGGATTCCTAATTTATGTTCTTCTTCATTCATAGAAATTCCGTTTGAAGGATCGTTTTCTACGATGAAACCTGTAATATTTTTATCATCTCCAATACGAGCAAAAACGATGAAAACGCTGCAGAAACCTGCATTCGAAATCCACATTTTTTGTCCTGTAATAGAGTAGTACTTTCCATCATCAGATAAAACTGCTTTAGTTTTTCCTGAGTTAGCATCAGATCCTGCGCCTGGCTCAGTTAAGCAATAAGCTCCAAACCATTCTCCAGAAGCCAATTTCGGAACGTATTTTTTCTTTTGTTCTTCAGTACCGTAAAGTGTAATTGGCATAGTTCCAATTCCTGTATGTGCACCAAAAGCAGTAGAGAAAGAACCTGTTGCTCCAGAAATGTAGTCACAAACTAACATTGTAGAAACAAATCCCATTCCTAATCCGCCGTATTCTTCTGGAACTGCAACTCCCAGAAGTCCTAGTTCACCAGCTTTACGCATAGATGATTCTGTATACGCATAATCTTTTTTCTCAAAACGATCTTTGTGCGCCCATAATTCTTTGTCTACGAACTCCTTTACTGAGTCACGCATCATTAACTGCTCTTCTGAGAAATCTTCTGGTGTGAAGATATCTTCGCATTTTGTTTCTTTAACTAAAAACTGACCACCACGAGTCACGTTTTTTTGAATTGTATCTGCCATGATTATGTTTTTTTATATTTTGTTTTTGCTCAATCTTGTCATTGCGAGGAACGAAGCAACCACACTTGCTTTGCGCAATTGTTAGCGAGGTTGCTTCGTTCCTCGCAATGACCAAACTGGACGTATACTTTACTTAATACTACTTATTACAACACTTCGTAAATCCCCGCGCTTCCTTGCCCAGTTCCTACACACATAGAAACGATTCCGTACTTATTGCCTCTACGTTTCATTTCATCAAACAACTGAACAGAAAGTTTAGCTCCAGTACATCCCAGAGGGTGACCTAAAGCAATTGCTCCACCATTTACGTTTACGATTTCTGGGTTTATGTTTAATTCGCGAGTTACTGCTAAAGCTTGTGAAGCAAAAGCCTCATTTAATTCAATTAACTCAATATCGTTCAATGTTAATCCTGCTTGTTTCAACGCTTTCGGAATTGCTTTTACAGGACCGATACCCATAATTCTTGGCTCAACACCAGAAGAAGCAAAGTTTACCAAACGTGCAATTGGTTCAAGGTTTAATTCTTTTACCATTTCTTCGCTCATGATTAAAACGAATGCAGCACCGTCGCTCATTTGAGAAGAGTTACCAGCTGTTACACTTCCGTCAGCAGCAAAAACTGGTTTTAAACCTGCTAAAGCTTCTTTAGAAGTTCCTGCTCTTGGTCCTTCGTCTTTGTTTACAACGTATGATTTTGTTTCTTTTTTACCATTTTCATTGATGAAAGTCTGCTCAACAGTAATTGGAACGATTTGTTTATCGAATTTCCCTTCTGCCTGCGCTTTTAATGCTTTCATGTGAGAGTTGTAAGCAAACTCATCCTGATCTTCTCTAGAGATTTTGTATTGGTTAGCCACCGCCTCAGCAGTTAAACCCATTCCCCAATAGTAATCTTCGTGACCCGCTGCAGCAACTTTATAATCCGGAGTTGGTTTGTAACCTCCCATCGGAATATAACTCATACTTTCTGCACCACCAGCGATGATACAATCTGCCATTCCTGATTGGATTTTAGCAGTTGCCATTCCGATAGTTTCTAATCCAGATGCGCAATAGCGGTTTACTGTAACTCCAGGAACGTCTTCTACTTTTAATCCCATTAAAGAGATTAAACGTCCAACGTTAAGACCTTGTTCCGCCTCCGGCATGGCATTTCCTACCATAACATCATCGATACGTTTTTTATCGAAATTAGGCAGTTCGTCCATCATAAACTGAATGGTTTCTGCAGCTAATTCATCAGGTCTTTTAAATCTAAAAACACCTTTTGGAGCTTTTCCAACTGCTGTTCTATATGCTTTTACTATATATGCTGTTTTCATTTATAAAATGTATTAAGATTGGTGTATTAAGTATTAAGACTGCCAATCGATATAGTTATTATTTTTTTAGAGATCTTTGAAGCGCAAAATTCATGTTGCTGACTTCTACTAATTCATTTATTATAGTTGATATTTTTTCTTCAGCTATTAATTTCAAACGTTTTGAAATCATTAATTGAGTGATTAATTCATAAGTCGAACCATTTGCAATTCCTAAAAAATGAGCAAACTCATTATTGGAATTTCTACCAGAGCCTTCCGCTATATTTGAAGGAATAGATACTGCACATCTTTTTATTTGACTTATTAAGTTGAATTTCTCATCTGAGGGTAATTCTGAACAAACTTTATATACATTTTCAGTTATATCCATAGCTTTCTGCCAGATTTTCAACTTTTCAAATTGATGCATAATTCTTTTTAATCTTAATACTTAATACTCAGATCTTAATACTCAAATACTAATTTCTAAGCGGTTTTCCTTTAGTCAACATGTATTGAATTCTTTCTAAAGTCTTACGTTCTGTACATAAACTCAAGAAAGCTTCACGTTCGATATCTAATAAATATTGTTCAGATACTAAAGTTGCTTCAGATAAATCACCACCAGCCATTACATAAGCCAGTTTGTTAGCGATTTTCTTGTCGTGCTCAGAAATGTATTTTCCAGCCTGCATTTGATCTGTTCCCACTAAGAACATACCTAAAGCTTGTTTTCCTAGAACTTTAATATCGTTTCTTCTGATAGGCTGTGTATAACCGGCTTCTGCTAATAATAAAGCATGTTTCTTAGCTTCTGCAATCTGACGATCTTTGTTTACTACAATAACATCTTTTCCATGTTGAAGAAGTCCAGTATCAAAAGCTTCATAACCAGAAGTCGAAACTTTAGCCATTGCGATTGTTAAGAAATACTCTTGAAGAACATTCAATTCCACATCGTTTTTGCGGAATAAATCAGATGCTCTTAAAGTCATTTCTTTAGATCCACCACCACCAGGGATAACTCCAACACCAAATTCAACTAATCCCATGTAAGTTTCTGCAGCAGCAACCACTTTATCAGCGTGTAAGCTCATTTCGCAACCACCACCAAAAGTCATTCCGTGAGGTGCCACTACAACTGGAATAGAAGAGTAACGAACACGCATCATGGTATCTTGGAACAATTTAATTGCCATGTTTAATTCGTCGTATTCCTGCTCAACTGCCATCATGAAAATCATTCCGATATTAGCTCCAACTGAGAAATTAGCTGCTTGGTTTCCAATAACTAAGCCTTGATATTCTTTTTCAGATAAGTCGATTGCTTTATTGATAGCAGTAAGTACATCGCCACCAATTGTATTCATTTTAGATTGGAATTCTAAGTTCAAGATTCCGTCTCCTAAATCCTGAATGATTGCACCACTGTTGCTCCAAACTTTTTTGCTTTCGCGAATGTTGTTTAGGATAATAAATGAATCTTGTCCAGGAACTTTTACTTGAGATTTTGTTGGAATGTTATAGAAATAAGTTGCTCCTTCTTTTACAGTATAGAAACTATCGCTTCCAGAAGCCAGCATTTCAGTAACCCATGCAGCAGGCTCTAAACCTTCAGCTTTCATGATTTCAATTCCTTTGGCAACACCAATTGCATCCCAGATTTCGAATGGACCATTTTCCCATCCAAAACCAGCTTTCATGGCATCGTCAATTTTGTATAATTCGTCTGAGATTTCTGGAACTCTGTTTGACACATAAGCAAACATTCCGGCGAAACTCTTACGATAGAATTCTCCCGCTTTGTCTGTTCCTTTCACTAAAACTTTAAAACGATTGATAGGTTTATCGATAGTTTTTGTTAGTTCAAGAGTAGCAAAATTTGCTTTTTTCGCAGCGCGGTATTCTAATGTATTTAAGTCTAAAGAAAGAATATCTTTATCTACTTTTTTATAAAAACCTTGTCCAGTTTTGCTCCCTAACCAATTATTTTCCATCATTTTGTTGATGAAATCAGGAAGTTTGAACAATTCGTGTTGTTCGTCGTTCGGGCAGTTTTCGTAAATACCATTGGCAACGTGTACCAAAGTATCTAAACCAACAACGTCAACTGTACGGAAAGTAGCCGATTTTGGACGGCCAATTACTGGTCCAGTCAATTTATCAACTTCTTCAATCGTTAATCCCATTTCTTTAACTAAATGGAATAAACTTTGGATTCCGTAAATCCCAATTCTGTTTCCAATAAACGCAGGAGTATCTTTAGCAACAACCGAAGTTTTTCCTAAGAATTTAGATCCGTATTCGTTTAAGAAATCCAATACTTCAGTTGAAGTTTTTGGACCAGGAATAATTTCAAATAATTTTAAGTAACGCGCAGGGTTAAAAAAGTGGGTTCCGCAGAAGTGCTGTTGGAAATCTTCGCTTCTTCCTTCACTCATAAAATGAATTGGAATACCAGAAGTGTTTGAAGTAACCAAAGTTCCGGGTTTACGGAATTTCTCGATTTGTTCAAAAACTAATTTCTTAATGTCTAAACGCTCTACAACAACCTCGATAATCCAGTCAACATTGGCAATTTTTGCCATATCATCTGTTGTATTTCCAGTCGTGATTCTATTTGCGAATTTCTGACTGTAAATAGGAGATGGTTTTGATTTTAATGAATTCGCCAAATGTTCGTTTACCACACGGTTACGAACGGCTTTACTTTCAAGTGTTAACCCTTTTTTAGCTTCAGCTTCGGTCAATTCACGCGGTACAATGTCAAGAAGTAAAACTTCGACACCAATGTTAGCAAAATGACAAGCTATACCTGAACCCATAATTCCGGATCCAATTACAGCAACTTTTTTAATTGTGCGTTTCATATTGTTATTATTTGTTTGTAGGAGGAAAAGAATATTATTCTTTTTCTGTGTTTTCTATTTGATTAAAAATGTTTTTATCGTGAATCAGTTCATTGATGATTTCAGAAACTTCGATAAAATGATTCAGTTTTTCTTCTGAAACATGTTTTCTAACGGTTTCATTAAACTTTAGAACTGTATTTTTAGATAAATCTCTTTTTTCTTTCCCAAAATCGGTCAGGTAGATTAAAACACCTCGGCCGTCGCTTGGGTTTTTTTTGCGAACAATTAAACCTTTTTCTTCCATAGATTTAAGTGTTCTTGTTAAGCTGGTTGCTTCCATGCCCATTCTAGGACCCAAAGCGGTTGATGGAGTTCCTTCTTCCTTATCCATACTTAAAAGAGCAAATCCTGTCGCCATTGTTGCGTCGTATTTAGCAGCTTCTTCATTATACATTCTTGAAACAGCCTGCCATGTAGCTCTCAAAATATAATCTATCGTTTTGTCTTTCATAGGTAACTATATCGATTTCAAATATAATTAAAAAATACTATGCATGCATATAATTTTTTAATAATTTTTTGGTTAGTTATAAAATATCCCTGATTTAGAGGGTTTTGGTGGTTTATTTTAAGTGTAATATACTATTCTTTTTTTAGATTTTAACATTTTTAATGCGGTAAAAATCTTTTTTTAATTTTTAAAAAGCATATAATTCTATATTCCGTAAAAAATTATGCATTTATTTCAGTTGGTTTTTCAGAATCGTAGCGTGAAATCGCATCCTGGAGAATCTTTTTCATACGATTTCTCAGACCTTCTGGCTTTAAAATCTCCAAACAGCTTCCAAAACCTAATAAAAGCCTTTCCATCTCGTAATTTGGGATTACATATATGTGTATAATGACACTTCCGTCTTTGTTTTGTTTAATTAACCGCTGAGAAGTATGCAGAGGTTTTGTAAGTACATAAGGCGCATTTGAAGCATCGACCCATAACTCAATTCGTCTTGCATTCAATCCTGAATTCACCGTAACACCAATTACATCTTTATAAAAATTATCAGCATCAAAATCTTCTTCTAAATAAGGATGATTAAAATCGTAATCAATAGAAATGATTCTGTCCAATGCTAAATTGGTAATCGGCTGTGAGGCTTTCTTCTTTCCAATTAAAAACCAGCGGTTATTGAATTCCTTCAATATGAAAGGATGAAAGTGGAATTTGCTTTCTTCAGCAGATTTAAAAGATTTATACGTAATAATGAGAACCATTTTTTTGATAATTGCCTGATAGATTTCGTCCAGATAATGGAGTCCTTTTAGTTTATCATTTTTATCCAGATAAATAACGGGTTTAGTATGCGATTTTTCGGCGTAGATTTTATCTTCCAATCGCTGTAGAATATCTGATACATCATTAAATAAAGAGAAATCTTTAAACTGTTTCAGCATAGAAACCGTTTCTGTCAAAACATTCATATCGGTTTCCGTCAGCGGAATATCGGTTATCGAAAAATCTTCGTCTTCATATTTATAATACTTTTTATCGTAAACTACGATTGGCGCATTATAACCCAGTTTTTCACTTCGCATCAGCTGAATATCCATCTGAATGGTTCGCTTACTTATTGGGTTTTGTCTTCCTTCATATTCAAATAAAGCTTCAGAGCATTCTTCGATTAAATCTTCGAGAGACCATTGCCTGTATTTATTCTGGAGGCATTTATCGATTGTTTTGTATCGTATTAAGGCGTTTTTGTTTTGTGACATTATGTTTTTGTTTGCTGCAAAGTCACTAAAGCACTAAGTTTTTTGTTTCACGCTGATCTGGCAGATTTAAGCAGATTTTTGAAATCATTTTAATCCTTAATCTGTGGCTGTAAATAAAAACTTTACTATTTGATGTCTTTGCGTGATTTACATATGATTACTATTCATTTTTCATTAAAAATATTTCATTTAATCTTAATACGCAATAGTGTTGCGTACTAAAATTTAACATATTGATTTTAAATCGGTTTTTTAATATTTTTTTATGTTAAAAAATCATATACTTTTACGCACAAATTTGATTCGACATATATGGGGAAACTTTACTTACTGCCTTTAAGCTTTATTTTTTTAATAACCACTTCAGTGTTTGCTCTTCATGCAGATGATAATTCAAACCTGTTTTTTAATAGTTATAATTTAACTGTTCCCCCTTCTGTAGATTTTAATTTTACAAATAATAACAGCTGTTCCGGTACACCGGTAACATTCAACGCAATAGTGAGCGGTGCAGCTCCTTTTGTTTACAGCTGGGATTTTGGTGATGGAACTACATCGACAGTTAATAATCCGAATCATACTTTTACAGCACTTGGCTGCGGATTCCAAAATTTTACCGTAAGACTTACTGTTACAGATGCAAATGGTGAGATAAATACTGTTGTAAAAACTGTTTCAGTTGCACAAAAGCCTGATTTAAAGTTTGTAGATTTAAATGCGGCTGGATCTGCGAAACCTTTTGAGCGATGCGGTGATAATAACTCGAATCCTAAGTATACAATTAATGTAGGAAATAGTTCGGCTTCGGTTTCCTGTATTACTTCTTATAATGTCAATTGGGGGGATGGTACTTCAGAAACAAACGTTACGTTTCCCAGAACCCATGAATATCAAAAATTAGGGGCGTTTAATATGACGATTACTGCCTTAGGAACAAATTCCTGCAGTAATTCGATCACTTATGTTGTAAAAAATTCTAATAATCCAATAGGTGCTCTTATTGCGCCGGGTAATACTACCAATTTATGTACACCGGTTCCTCCAATGGATTTTGCAATAGGATCATGGGGACTGAATCCGTCTGATACCAATTATCAGGTAAATTATGGAGATGGTACGTTCCAAAATTATACGCAGCAACAATTAGAAAGTTCACCTTATTACAATAGTGCAAATCCTGGTGCGTCGCAAAACTTTCCTATTCCGCATACTTTTACACGATTTAATTGTCCGTCTGGAAATACAGTAACTTTAACGATAACAACATCTTGCGGGAGCACTTATTTAACAGCTGGTCCTATTATTATTTTAGATGTACCAACCGTAAGTTTTAATGTAAACAGTATAATATGTGCTAATACTTACGCTTATTTTAGCAATACCACAATGGCTGGTTATACTAATGGCTGCAGTACATACAATGTTTACACGTGGGATTTTGGAGACGGAACTCCGGTATCGAGAGAAGTAAATCCTGCACACGTATATACAAGACCAGGAACTTATACAATTACATTAAGGGCACAAACGCCTTGTGGAATAGGCAATACGGCAACAAGACAAATATGTGTTGAACCAATTTTGGAACCCAATTTTACTTTTGGTAATGCTTGTGCAGCCAGTAATTTACAAATTACAAATACTACAGATACAAGTTTAAGCTGTGGTGTAGAAAGCTATTATTGGGAAGTAATTAATTATGTTGAAGGATTTTGCGGTAAAGAGTCAGTTCCGGGGGCAGGAAGAGGACAGTGGAATTTTGCTAATGGTACTTATTCTTATTCAAAAGAGCCAGTATTTAATTTTGTAATGCCGGGAACTTATTATGTTAGATTAACTACAAGAAACTCCTGCGGAATAGACCGTTCGATTGTAAAAACTATTCAGGTGAAAAAACCGCCGGTAATTACATTAGAAAAGATATCTGATTTTTGTAATTCGGCAACAATTAAACCAGTCGGAAAGGTAGAAGAAACTTGTGCTCCGGCCAGCGAAATTACCTATTTATGGAGTTTTCCCGGAGGAACGCCTTCATCGTCAACTTTACTTGATCCGGGGTCAATTAATTATACAGTCAGTGGAAATTATCAGGCAACTTTTAGTGTAACGAACAGCTGTGGTACTACCACAAAAACACAAAATTTTTCTGTTAATACAGTTTTATCTCCTGTTATAACACCAAAATCTGTACAGATATGCAGCGGAGCATCTTTTCAGGTTACACCATTTACAAACGGAACAGATAATGTTCCGGCAGGAACGACCTATGTATGGTCTGCTCCTGTAGTTTCTCCTCCTGTAGCTGTAAGCGGTGCCTTTGCACAATCATCTCCAAGAACAAATATTAGTCAGACACTTACCAATAATACAAATGCACCGGCAACAGTTACGTATACTGTATCGCCAATATCTACGGTTTGTCCGGGACCAGATTTTACAATTACAGTAACGGTCGACCCATTAATTAAAGTTACTGAAACAATAAAAACAGGTACTTGTTTTGGCTCAAATGACGGAAGTATAACTATTGCTGTTGCTGGTGGAATTCCTTTTGCAACAGGAAATCCATATAATTTTTCCTGGACAGGTCCTAACGGATTTGCAAGTTCAGATCAAAATATTTCAAACTTAAAACCGGGATATTATAATTTAAGAGTTATTGATAACGGAAGATGTCCTTTCAATCAAAGTTATTATGTCAGCGAACCAGGTAAATTTCAGGTTGTTGGAGAATCTAAAAATGACATTACCTGTTTTGGTTTAAATGACGGAAGAATTAATGTGTCAGTATCTGGAGGAACTCTGCCTTACACTTATGTATGGACTAAAAACGGAGCGCCTTATACTGCTAATACCGGAAATCCGGCCAATTTAGGACCTGGTGATTATAATGTTACCATTACAGAAGTAAATTCCTGTGATGTCCTGAATAGAAGTTTTACGATAATTGAACCTCCGTTGTTAAAAGTTAGTTATGTAAGCCAGGTAGATATATTGTGTTATGGATATTCAACCGGCGAAATTAATGTAACAACTACGGGAGGAAGAGCAACAGAAATTTCTCCGGGAATATTTAATTACCGATACAACTGGACTGGACCAAATGGATATAGAAGCACAGTTCAAAATCCGAGAAATTTAGCTGCCGGAACTTATAATTTAACCGTTACTGATAATTCTGGCTGTGTTTCTAATTTACAGGTTGTGCTGCTTCAAAATGACGAAATAAAGTTAGATTATACAAAAACCGAAATAGCGTGTTATAATTATGCCGATGCTTCGATTACTATAAATAACATTACAGGTGGTGTTCCTTTTGCAACGGGAGAGCCATATATTATTAAATGGAGTAATTTAGGTTCAGGACGTGTACAGAATAACTTATCGGCTGGGACTTATGTAATAACGATTACAGATGCTTTAGGCTGTCCAAAAGTGTTTACAATAGTTATAGACAATGCGCCGGTATTTACGATAAAACCAGATGTAAGGCAGATTTCTTGTTTTGGTCAGAAAGATGCACACATACGTTTAAATCTCGTAGGAGGCAAAGCTCCTGTGCGACTTGTTTGGGATGATGATGCGACTGCTGGAATTGAAAGAAATAATATAGGGCCAGGAAAGTATTCTGTAACTATTACCGATGCAAAAAATTGTGAAATAAAAGAAACTTTTACAATTGTAGAACCATTATTGCTGGAAATAAAAGGAGAAGTTTCTAATACTTTAGATTGTACAAGATCCGATACCGGAGCAGTCAATCTAATTGTAACAGGAGGTACACAGCCCTATACTTACAGCTGGTCGAATGGTGCCAGGACAGAAGACCTAGTAAATCTTGTTCCGGGAAAATACACCGTAGTTGTAACAGATGCTAACGGCTGTAAACAATCTGATACCTGGACAATTATGAGATTTGATCAGCTTACACCTTCAATCGAAGTAATAACCGATCATAATTGTGAAACCAAATATGTAAAACAAACCTTTGTAGGTCATGTAAAAGGAGGGATTCCGCCTTATACCTTAAACTGGTCAGACGGAATAGTTTCTGGAGCTAATAATGAAATTATGAATACCGAAAATAATGGTTTGGTCATATTTAGCGTAACAGACAGTTTTGGCTGTAAAGCCGAAGTAGCATACAATGTCAACACACCTGTTTTGGGTACTGCTAATTTCTCAACCGGATCTTATGGAAAAGATATGTATGATTTATACTCTATTTACGATCCAATAACGTTTACCAATTTAGCTACAGGAGATTTTACATTGATTTCATGGGATTTTGGAGACGGTAATTTTTCAAATGAAGAAAATCCAAAACATATTTATACTAAAGTAGGAACCTATACTATTAAGCAAACTGTCACTTATCCTTTTGGCTGTCAATATTCTTATTCAGCAACCATTAAAGTTGAGAAAGGTTACAGTCTCATAATGCCAAATGCTTTTACTCCTAATAATGATGGATATAATGATACGTTTGCTCCGGTATTTTTAGGATTATCAGATATAACACTGGATGTTTTTGATACATGGGGCGGTGTAATTTATACAGAGAAAGGAACCAATATTAGAGGCTGGAATGGTAAAGTAAAAGATATTGATGCCGAAAATGGAAATTACTATTACAAAATAATCTTAAAAACCTTTTACAACCATACTATAGTCGAAAAAGGAGCCTTTACACTAATTAAATAAGCAGCCAGAATTACCAATGAAATTAAAACTATTTACCATAATAATTGCATGTTGCTTATTTACAAAGGCAAGAGCTCAGGATCCTATTTTTACACAATATTTTTTAATACCCGAAACCTTAAATCCCGGATTTACAGGTTTTATGGAAACTACCTATGCAGGTATAATTCACCGTGAACAATGGCCGGAATTAGACCTTAGAATCGACACCGATTATGCTTTTGTAAATACATGGAGTGACAGCATGAACAGCGGTTTAGGAATCAGCTTTTTAAACCAAAGGGAAAATGTAACCAATTATAATTTCTCTCAATTAAACGCAAATTATGCTTACAAAGTAAGGCTGAATGATTATTGGGAATTTAGACCCGGAATAGAAGCCGGATTTGGATTAAAATCATTTGCGTTCCAGAATTTACTGCTCGAAGATCAGATTAACATACGAACAGGAGTTATTAATACCAGTTCAATGGATCCTATGCTGCTCAACAGAAAAGCCACATTTTTTGATGTCTCTGCCGGAATGGTTTTCAATACAGACAAAGCCTGGATAGGTCTGTCAATGAAACATCTTAACAGACCCAATATTGCATTTAGCTCTGAAGGAAACGTGCCTTTAAACACCTTTTTTTCGCTGAGTGCCGGCTACGAATTTTTGATAATAGATTATATAGACGTATTGCTGCTTCCGTATGAAACAAAGTTTTTTCTAACTTCAAATTATATGCAGCAAGGCCGATACAACAGACTTGACTTAGGAGCTTCTATATTATTCGAAAAGATATTTTTTGGAGCTACAGCGGTTACAAATCCAGCAAAAAATGGTGCCAACGGCGATTTAATGACCTCAGTAAATTTATTGACAGGATTGCAGTACGAACATTTAAGACTAGGTTTTTCTTATGATTTTAATACAACCAAAATTGGAAAAACAGGAGGTATTTATGAGCTTTCTTTAACCTATCAGTTTGATCTCCGCAGAAAATGTTTTGGCTGTCCTAATTACTCAGGAAATTAGCTTCAGCAAACCTTTGCATAATATGGGCGTGTCCCTACGGGTCGGGCTTTCGGCTTTATTCCCGATTTAGAAAAACTACGGCTAAAAAGCCTTGTTTTTCTAAATCGGGAGATACCGCCTCAATCCCTCACGCATTTACGGTAATAATTAAATTTCGTCTCATAACATTGTTTCGATAACAAACCCGACAGGTTTTCAAAACCTGTCGGGTTTAACAACGTATGCATATTATCTACGTTAATAATAAAATCTCCTTTTCAATATTTGCTCTCGCTTTTTCCTCATATAAACCTCTGAATTCCTCAGTCTGAAAAATAAATTCATTCTCCAGAAAATGCGTCAAGGCTTTGGCGCGCCCGGGTTTGTAGAGAAAATCAGGATAAATGCGGTATTCTTTTCTAATTTGCTCAAAATAGATTTTATAATCTTCCCAATCTTTAGCAAGGATTTTCAAATCAAAATCGATTAACCAATTAATATCTTCAATTACATTTTGCTGATGCTGCTGTGTTGCACAAATCGCATCAAAAACTAATTGACGATCAAATTCCGCAAACCCGACAGGTTTTTGAAACCTGTCGGGTTTATCATCTGTAAAAATAGATACAGCATATTCGGCACTTTTGAGTTCGTTATCTTTCTTTGAAGCGGAATACACATAATCATGATAAAAGATAGAAAATAATACTTCATTCGGATTTTGAAGTTTATCACGATACGTTTCAAAACTGGCAGTCATTTCTTTTAAATGCGTGAGATTATGATAATGTCTTGATTTTTTAGAATATGCCTTTTCTAAGTCAATCCAGTTTTTCTGTATTTCATTTGCTGAAAAGCCAATATTCGAAAGTAATTCAGAATAAATTTTCTCTAAATTCATGTTGTATTTTATTTAATCTATTAAAACCTCCAACGAAGCACAATATTATAACTAATCACATTTGAATGTAGTAAAAAGCTTCGGAGGAGTTAAATATTTATAGCAAAATATTTATTGCCAATTATTCAACGTATTACCAAGCTCCGGAGGAGTTAGATATTTATAGCAAAATATTTATTGCCAATTATTCAACGTATTACCAAGCTCCGGAGGAGTTAGATATTTATAGCAAAATATTTATTGCCAATTATTCAACGTATTACCAAGCTCCGGAGGAGTTAGATATTTATAGCAAAATATTTATTGCCAATTATTCAACGTATTACCAAGCTCCGGAGGAGTTAGATATTTATAGCAAAATATTTATAGCCGATTTATATCCAACGGTTAAAAAGCTCCAGCGGAGCGACACCTTCAATTTTTATATTCATTAATAATATATCACCCCGCTGGGGCTTTTGAAATGAATGCTGAAATGGCTATAAATATATCGTCCCTCTGGGACTTATGTTTTTTGTAATTTGAAAATAGCTATAAATATGCCAACCCTCTGGGGCTTTTAAAATGAATCCTAAAATTGCTATAAATATATCGTCCCTCTGGGACTCGTGTTTTTTTGTAATTTAAAAATATCTATAAATATACCTTCGTTCTGGGACTTACGTGCTTTTTTTAAATTAATTTTCACTCAAATTTAAAATTCTTTTTTACTGCGCAAAATAATTGCGTAGTGGTTTTGAAATCTTTGTTCAAGAAATAAAACAAATAGTATTTCTAAAAAATGAAAACAAAAATTTCACTACGCAAAATAACTGCGTACTAGTTTTGAAATCTTTGTTCAGAAATAAAAACAAACGTTCATAGAAATAAAAAAAGAATAAAACAGGTCAAGTTTGAGTTACTTCGAAAACACTTTCCAATGTACACACTTACACCATTACCTTTTTATTCAATTATATACGAAGCAGTAGCTCAGCGGATAGAGCAGGTAGTTTTGAAATTATCAATCAAAGGTCAATCAAAATTTACTTCTTACGCTTTTAACGTCCAGGTCGTGGGTTCGAATCCCACCTGCTTCACAATTAATGGTCAATTAAAACTTACTTCTTAGGTTCGACTCCTAACTTCCGAAAGGAAGTTGCTGGTTATTAAGTTTTAAAATTATCATTAATAAAAAAACGAGGGTCAAGATTAACTTACTTCTTTCGGGGTAGCCCGCTCCATTTTAGCTTAGTTAATTCATTACACTCCAATTTCAGGTCAAGTGTTTCTTACTTCAAAATCTTTTAGGTAGAACTCAGAAGCACAATTATCTAAATTTTAAAAATTAAAAAAATGAAAACAAAAGAATTATTAAAAATCAGTTTACGTCAAAATGCTATTTTCATTCCATCAGAAATGATTACGAATGATATTAAAAATTTATCAGGAACAACTTCAGTTTTTTTAGCCAATGTTTCTAAACTTGGATTTACATTTTCTGAATCTTTGCTTCACGCTTTAAACAACGTGAGCCCAACTTATAAAATCGAGGTTTTAGAAGTTTTGAGAGAAGTTTTAGGAACAGATAAAAACTGGACGCCATTGGTAAAAGAATGGAACGTTCCAACCAATGAATCTGTTATAGATCATATTATCACGTATTTCGGAAACGTTTTTAAAACTAAAAACGGAACAACTTTACAATGCGGCCATATTATCCCAGATAATACTTTTCCGTTAGAAAGATACAATGGTTGTCCGTTCTGCGGAACTCCGTTTGAATTTGGAAAACTGGAAAACATCGGACAAGGAAGCAAAATGAAAGTGCTTGAATTGTGGACAGAAAAAGATTTAAATGATTTCTATATATCGTTATTGCAATCTAAAACCGCTTTAGACGCTACTCAGGTAGATAGTTTAAAAATGGCAATGCAATATTTGCCTTTGCCAAAAACAGAAGTGGCAATGAAGGAAACTTTAATGCTCGTAATCGATCTTTTGATCGAAAATGGTAAAGAAGACGAAGCGTCTCAGTTTTTGAAAACGCCAACAGATATCTTACGATACTTGTGGTATAAAAACACAGGAATGCTTCAAATTATTGAGCCAAAAACGATTATCAAAAGAACATCAAAAAATGCGCAGCATTTCCATAATGTTTTAGATACAAGCGTTCAGGCCAGAATTGCATCTCAAAAAGATTTGAAACTAAAATATTCCCGAAAAGAATGTTTAATGGTCGCAAATTGGTTGAACAACATGAATATGGAAGTGGAGGCGATGTGCGAAACCATGCACCCAAAAAGAGGAATGTGGGTTCGTTTTATCCGCGCGCTTCGTTTGGCAGAATACAGCAAAAGAAAAGGGTTTGAGAAATTGAACTTTTTAATGGATGTTTTCTACAACCAAGTGTATGATGTTTGGCAAAGCAAAGTAGATTCGTCAAGATTGAAATTTGATGCCGATAAAACATTTGGATTATTAAAACAACGTCCGGGATTATTTGCACGTTCGTTATTTTCGAACATGCTATGGTTTGGAGCAGAGGAAACTGTTGCTCATTTTGAAGAAATCATCGATAAAGTTCCGGCTCGGTTGGTGTTTACTTTAAACATGTATGCTCAAAATTACTTTGATAAAAACATGCAGAGAAGTGTGAAACCTTTGGGTGGAACAAACAAAAGAATTGAAGCAAACGCTTTATTGAAGTTGTACGAAGATTTTCAGTTGGAAGCAATGAAAAATCAAATCGAAGAATTGTGTCTTTTGGCCATGAAAAAGCGATTTGCGAAAATTGCTAATACCAATAAAACAATCTATATCGATCCGCAATTGTTTAACATTCCGGTTTCTATAGGAGATCGAAGCGATACAGTTCAGGATTTACCAGTTGCTTTAATGGGAACACGTTTCCCAGTTGAAGGAAACGAAGTGCGATTGTTTATGCAGTGGGGTAAAGATTTGCCAGCGCAGCATTTAGATATGGATTTGAGCTGTCAGATTGCATACGAAGATCGCTTAGATATGTGCTCTTTCAGCCGATTGACGACTACAGGTTGTCAGCATAGCGGTGATATCAGAAGTATTCCGAATAAAATTGGAACTGCCGAATATATCAATATCAACATCGACGAATTGGCAAAAGCCAAAGCAAAATTTGTAACTTTTACTTGCAACGCGTACAGCAACGGAAGTATTACGCCAAATTTAGTCGTAGGTTGGATGAACAGCAAATATCCGATGAAAATTTCGGAGAAAACAGGTGTAGCATACGATCCGTCGTGTGTAGATCATCAGGTTCGTGTAACGCAGAATATTGCCAAAGGTTTGGTTTTTGGAGTGTTGGATGTAGCCAAAAGAGAAATCGTTTGGTTAGAGATGACTTTCGGAGGTCAGGTAGTTGGTGGATTGGATTTCAAAGGCGTTCAGGCATTGTTGGCAAAACTAAACAGCAAATTGAATATTGGTAGTTTGTTACAGCTAAAAGCGGAAGCTCAAGGTTTAACAATCACCGAAAATGAAATTGCCGATGAGGTTTACACAGCGCAATGGGCAATGAACCCAGCGGTTGTTACACAATTATTGGTTGATTAAGTTGCAAAGGTTCATAGTAACAAAGTGACAAAGGTTTTGTAGAGGCGCACAGCTGTGCCTCTCCGTAAAGATTGGTAAATTTAATCTCGCAAAGGCGCAAAGGCGCTAAGTTTTTTTTGCCACAGATTATGAGGATTAAAAGGATTTTTTATCTGCTGAATCTGCAATCCCGATAGCTATCGGGAGCGTGAGAATAATCTTTAAGATACAGTAACCACAAAGTTTGTCATTTCGACATAAGGAGAAATCTCCACAAGTAACTCCGCAAAGAGAAGCCAATCTTTGTAGAGCTTCTCGCGAAGATTTCTCCTTCGTCGAAATGACATAAAATGAGAAATAAAAAAAACTACGCAAAATAACTGCGCAGTAGTATTTGAATCTTTGAAAAAATAAATTGAGAGATATGAGAAATTTAGAATTTGAAATCCATCCTTTTGATCAAGCTTTCTATATTGAATCTTTATTAAAGAAAACACATTCAGTTTTAAATGATGCTAAATCATTAAATAAATTTTGGATGAAGAGGAACTATCATTGTAAAAATGACGATATGATTCTAGATTTATTTGAGAATATTATTCTTAATGCGGGAGGAGTTTCCAGATTTTTTTGGCCTTCAAGCAAAAAAGTACATTATAAAATTAGAGGGAAAAAACTACGCGAAGTTTATGAAATTAATGATTCAAATGTTTTAAAAAATCGAGACATGCGGAATCACATCGAACATTTTGATGAAAAATTAGATGATTTTTTAAAAGAATTTTCTACATGGAAAGTAACGCGAAAGTATGTGGGGCCATTAACTTTTGTAGATGATAATAGAACATTTTTCAGAGCATATTTTTATGATAAGGATATTTTTAAAATTTTCAACGTAGAATATGAAATGGAGCCAATTATTGCTGAAATTAGAAGAATTCATGAGATTTTATTACAACAACAAAAAAATGGTAGTCGATTTTAAAATAACTGCGCAGCAGCAAAGAACCTTTGCACCTATGAACCTCTGGCACTTTGTCCCTTAAAAAAGAAAAAAAATGAAAACACAAATAAACGGTACAGATATATTAGAATTAGGATTCCCAGAAGGAAAAATAATTGGAATTGCCTTAAAAATAAACAGCAAAAGAAACGGATTCACAAGAGACGAAATGATTGCCAATTTCAAAAACGTCTTAGAAACTCCAGAAAACTATATAGACGATAAAATCTTCAGCAAACTGGCTGTGGCTTTAATCGAAAAATCGAATGAAAAACCAGAAGATTTCATTGCTTTAAATCAGAATCCGAATGCGTATTCGGCTTACGGATTGGATCATATCGAAGACGGAGCCAGAAAACAAATGGAAGTGGCCATGAAACTGCCAGTTACCGTTGCGGGAGCTTTAATGCCAGACGCACACCAAGGTTACGGATTACCAATTGGCGGAGTTTTAGCCACAAAAAATGCCATTATTCCGTATGGTGTTGGAGTTGATATTGGATGTAGAATGGCGTTGTCGGTTTATGATATTCCAGAGGATTTTTACTTTGAAAACGAAGCGAAGTTCAAAAAAGAATTAATTACGAATTCCATTTTTGGAGCGGGTCACGGATTTCACGGTCAGTACAAATCAGATCATGCGGTTTTAGAGAACGAAACGTTTAATATGAATCCGTTTGTGAAGAATTTGAAAGATAAAGCCTGGTCGCAATTAGGATCTTCGGGTGGCGGGAATCACTTTGTGGAATTCGGAATCATGGAATTTGCGAAAGACGATGCGGTCTTGAATATCCCAAAAGGAAAATACGTCGCTTTGTTAACGCATTCTGGTTCACGCGGAATGGGAGCAACCATTGCCGGACATTATACTAAAATAGCCAAAGACGAATGTAAACTTCCAGAAGTTGCCAAAAACTTGGCGTATCTGGATATGAACTCGCAATTAGGACAAGAATACTGGCTTGCGATGAATTTGGCGGGAGATTACGCTTCGGCTTGTCATGAGATTATCCATAACAAAATGGAACGCGCTTTGGGTGCGACGATTTTAGCCAAAGTCGAAAACCATCATAATTTTGCCTGGAAAGAAATCTGGAACGGCGAAGAAGTGATCGTACATAGAAAAGGAGCAACCCCAGCCGGAAAAGGCGTTATGGGAATCATTCCGGGAAGTATGACCGCACCGGGATTTTTGGTGAGAGGAAAAGGTGAGGAGAATGCCATTAATTCGGCTTCGCATGGAGCAGGAAGACAAATGAGCAGAACCCAAGCCATAAAAAACATTACACAAACCGAAATGAAATCGATACTGAGAGATCATGGCGTTACGCTTATTGGAGCAGGTCTGGACGAAGCTCCAATGGCGTATAAAGATATCAATCAGGTTATGGAAGCGCAGAAAGAGTTAGTCGATGTTGTTGCCAAATTCACGCCGAAACTGGTTAGAATGGCTGATGACGGAAGCAAGGAAGACTAAGTTTTTTTAGTATTCAGTCTCAGTCACAGTTTTCAGTGTAGAGGTGTGCTGCAGTTCGTGTAACAGAATATGAATAAAATTAAAATAAATCCAAAAGACGAAGGTTCAAATCCTTCCTTCGCAGCAAATAAGTCGCGGTAGTTTAGCAAGGGAAAACAGTTGGTTTTAAATTAAAGAGAAATTAGTTTATATTTGTAAGTTAATAATTACAAATATGAATTAAAATGATCGAAAGTAAAGAAGTAGCGACAAAAATTAGTGAGTTAATGCTCAATATTGGTAAGGAATTAAATGAATCTGTATTCCTGGTTCAGGAGCAATGCAGTGAGAGTGAATTTTTTATTTATCGAAGACAGGTTGGAATTATTATGGGAAACATTTTATTGGATGTGTTGAATCCATTATATGAGAAACATGCAGATCTAAAACCCCGTGAGCTAAAATAATGATTACGGATACTTAAATAATAACAGGTCACAAAGAGGAAAAAAACTTAGCATCTCAGCCTCTTAGAACCTTAGCACCTTTTTTTAAAAAAATGAACAAATACGAACGACTGAAAACAGAATTAGAAACAGTCGGAAATGGAAAGATGAAAGCATTTGGAGACTCAATGCGTCCGATTTTAAAAAGCGGCAGTCTCTTAACTTTTCAAAAAAGCGAAAATTACCAAATAGGAGATATTGTATTCTGCAAAGTAAAAGGCAGATATATCGACGCTCATAAAATTATAAAAACCGACGTAAACAAAGGTTTCCTAATCGCCAACAATCACGGATTCGAAAATGGCTGGACCAAAATTATTTACGGAAAAGTGGTTGAAGCAGAATTTAAAAATGAAATTATTTATAAAAAGTAATTGAATGATGTTGGTAGATGATAAAAGAATAATAGCACTAATAAATGCTTTGGAATCAAATGGATGGAAAAATGCAGGCTTTAGCGATCAGGTTATAGAATGGTATTTCGCTGAGATTATTGAATTTGTTTCCGTTTGGAGTCCTCTGGGTAAAAAACTTTATATGGTTTTATTGATAAATGAGTTAGATTATCCTAAAAAGAACATTGTAGAAATTGGTTTTTCATTAGTGCCATGTAATGTTAGTAATACTTTTTTTGAGAATATTTATCTTAAGGATATTTTACAAACGGACTTAAAAAAATTTTGCGAAAGTATCAATAGTAAAGCTTTACACGATTAAAAAATCACAAAAAAATAAATAATAAAGGTCTCAAAGAGAGAAAAAAAAACTTAGCACCTTAGCCTCTCAGAACCTTAGCACCTTAAAAAAAAATGAATTACATAGACATAGGTATCAACCTAACCAACAAACAATTCCAAAACGACATAGACGATGTTGTACAAGACGCGATTGACGCCGATGTATCGCAAATGATCCTAACGGGAACAAGCGTGCGAAACAGCGAAGCATCATTAGAAATCGCAAAACAATATCCGGGAGTATTATATGCTACAGCCGGAATTCACCCGCATGATGCGAAGAGTTTTGATGCGCAGAGTATTTCGAAACTCAGGAAATTATTAGAACTGAAACAAGTCGTTTCGGTTGGCGAATGCGGACTCGATTTTGATCGTGACTTTTCGCCCCGAAACAAACAGGAAGAATGTTACAAAGTTCAATTAGAATTGGCGATTGAAGTACAGAAACCTTTGTTTTTGCACGAAAGAAGCGCTTTTAATTCATTTATGAATATCACAAAAGACTATCTGCCAAAACTGCCTAAAGCCGTTGTGCATTGTTTTACGGGAACTTTGCAGGAAGCCAAAACCTATCTCGATAACGGATTTTATCTGGGTTTTACAGGAGCGATTTCAGATGTTAAACGTTTCAGCCATTTAAAAGAAGTCATTCAGTACGTACCGCTCGACCGAATGATGATTGAAACCGATGCGCCGTTTATGCTTCCTAAAAATGTCCCGAACAGCCTTTTAAAAAAATACCACGAACGCCGTTGCGAACCTGCTTTTCTACCGTATGTTGCTGGAACTATTGCACAGTTTAAAGGAATTACTTTGGCTAAAGTCGCGGAGGAAACAACTAGGAATTCTAAATGCTTTTTTGGGATTTAGATTTTAATTTATAAAGATTATTTGTTGGCTTTTAAATCAGGGGTTTGTACTTGGTTTGAAGGCTTTTTGTTTGTATATATTTGGAAATATTCAATTTCTATATTATGGAAAACCGTAAAATATCTTCTAAAAATTTTTGCATTTTTGATTACTAGATTTTTTAACAGAAAATAAAGCTAACTAACCAACATAAACCAAAATAATTATGAGTAATAGAGGTTCAGAATGGAGAAAATGGAATTTTCATGTTCATACTAAGGGAACAAATAAAAATGATCAGTTTACTTCTGGAAGTATGGATGATTTTTTTTGTACATTTTTTAAAAAGGCATATGAAGATAAAATTGAGGCTATAGGAATAACTGATTATTTTTCAATAGATAGATATTTAGATGCAATTAATTATGTCAAAGAAATACATACTAAAGAAGATGAAGATTGGGAGGAAAAACTTTTTTCTGAGGATGAAATAAATTTTATCCGAAAGATATTTATTTTCCCAAATGTAGAACTTCGAATTTCCCCAACTACAAAAAAAGGAAAGTTTATAAACTTACATTTTATATTTGATCCAAAGATTGTTGAAAATTTGAATAATGAATTTTTTAACAAGATTAGTAATGTTGAGAATTATTTAATGAATTATCAAGGTATAAAGGATTATGCTAAGCATATAAATCCTTTATTAAATGATGATCAACTTTATAAGTTTGGGATTGATAATTATAATATAGAGTTTGGGAGTATCAAATCTTTATTGGAATCAAACAAATTAATTAGAGATAATTCGCTTATTGCAGTTAGTAGTAAATCGAATGATGGAGTTTCGGGGTTAAAAGATTATTATGAAGAATTTGAAAAAGAAGGAGGAAGTCTTCTTGGAACTGTTAAATCAATTTATAAATTAACCAATATTGTATTCTCCAATGCTCCTTCTGATAAGGAATATTTTTTAGGAAAAAAAACTTCAGAACAAGAAGTAATAAGTCATACAGGATCTTTAAAACCATGTATAATCGGATGTGATTCTCATAGCGAAGATACTTTATTTAGTAGATTTACATGGGTAAAATCAGATTTAACTTTTGAAGGATTAAGGCAAATATGTTACGAACCTGAACAAAGAGTTAAAATACAAAATGATAAACCGGATTTTAAGGAAGATAAAGTAATAATCAATAAGGTTCAATTTATATCAGAGAATAAAGTCTTTACCAATAAAGAAATTTATTTGAATCCAAATTTAAATGTTATAATAGGTGGTAAATCTTCAGGTAAATCAATTTTTCTTTATTCTATGGCAAAAACATTATTAGTTGATGACACTATTTTGAAAAATGAAAATTTAGAAGAAAAATACAATTTGAGATCTATTGATTCGGACTTTAATTTTAGAATTACAACGAATTCAGGAATTTCACAAGAAATGTTTCGCAGTTTGGACGAGAATTCCGTAATTCCAGATATTAAATATATTCCACAAAATTATTTGGTAAAATTAGCCGAACCGGATATAAATAAAAAAGGAAAATCTTTAAATAAATTAGTGCGTGATTTAATTAAAGAAGATCAAGATTCAAAAGACAAATATGATCAGTTTATTAGGAATGTAAAGCAAAATGATAAAGAGAGAGATGATTTGCTAAGTAAATATTTTGAACTTTTAGAAGAAATAGCAAAAACTGAATCTGAATTGAAAACCAAGTCAAATAAAGAAGTTCTTGAAAAAAACATTAAATCGAATACTGAGAGTGTCGAAAAATTAAATAAAGAATCAGGTTTAAGTGATCAAGAAATTTTAAAGTATAAAGAAATTCAAACGAAGTTAGAGTTTAATACTATTCAGAAAAATAATTTTAACGATGATTTTAACAATATTAATGCTGGTTTATCTGATTTAAAAAAGCTTTCAAATGATATTTTAGAGAAGAAAAAAGAATTTGTAGAAAAAATTAAAACAGAAAGTGTTAAACAATATTATGTCGATAAATTATCATTTATTGATAAAATTTATTTAGATATCACAAAAATATTTGAAGAGATTGAAATTCAGACTGATGAAGCAGGAAAGAGGTCTTTTAAAAATGAAAATCTTTTAAAAAAGAATTTAATTTCTATAAATGGAGAAAAAGCAACTTTAACAAAAGAATTAGAGCCATATCAGCAAAATGAAAAATTGAAAAAGCAGATTGAAGTTTTAAATCAATCAATTATAGATGATAAAAAACTATTGGCTGATATTGATTTATTAAATAAAGCGATATTGGATAAAAAATCGCTCAGTGAAAATTGCAGACAAGATATATTTAAACTATTTAGAGAAAACTTTGAAGAATATAATAAGATTATAAACGAACTTAAGCATAGAACTTTAGAACTAGAAGGTGACGGATTAAAAATAGATGGTATAGCACAGTTTAATTTTCCAAAATTTGTTAAAAATTTGTATGAAGTTAGTGACGGTAGAAAAGCGTCATATAATAATTATACAATTTTAAAGGAAACTCATAAAGCTACTTCACCAACAAATTTTGAAGAAATTATTAACGAAATTGAAAAAATATTTATTGACATAATTAATGGTGATTATTTTATTTTAGCAAAGTTTGGTAAAATGCAAGCCGTAAAAGAATTGCTGGATGATTATTTCTTTGATTATTGGAAAATAACTTATAAAGAGGACAAATTAGGAGAGATGTCTACAGGAAAAGCGAGTTTTGTGATCTTAATGTTAATAATTGGTTTAAGTAAATCAAAAGCGCCTATTTTGATTGATCAACCAGAAGATAATTTAGATAATAGATCGATAACTTTGGATTTAGTTTCTTATTTAAAGAATAAAAAATTGGAAAGACAAATTATCATTGTTACTCATAACGCAAATATAGTTGTTAATTCAGATGCTGAAAATGTTATTGTGGCAAATCAGAAAGGACAGAATGAGATTGATAGTTCCAGTAATTTTAAATTTGATTTGATAAATGGTTCAATTGAAAATACTTTTGAGAAAATATTAGAAGAAACAGATATTTTAAGAAGTATGGGAATTAGGGAGCATATTGCGGATATCGTTGAAGGAGGAAAAGAAGCTTTTAAAAAGCGAGAAGAAAAATACGGATTTTAAGAAAAACAAAAAAAGCGCAAAACTTATGATTTGCGCTTTTTTCAATTCTATATATAAAAAGAAAAATCCTTATTTCAATTTCATCAATTTTTCTAAATATTCAACCTTATCTTTTTCAGCCTGAACCAAACGCTCATAAAGTTCGACAACTTTGTCAAGAGCATTGAAAGTACAAGAATTAAAAGGACCATTTACTTGGCCGTGGTTAGCACTATTATCGTAAAAATTATTAAAGAAATTAAAAACAGATTCTTCGGTAAAATTTTCAATCGCTTCTACTGTTACTCCAAGTGCTTTTGCAATTTGTACCAGTTTATCAAAATCTACAGTTTCGCTGGTTTCAATGCTTGAAATCGTCTGCTGGCTTGTGCCAATGGCATCAGCAAGTGCTCCTTGTTTCATGCCGCGAAGTTCTCTAATTCGGCTGATATTTCTACCGATATGTTTGGGTCTGTTTACTGTACTCATAATTCAAAGGTATTTATTTTTTTTGATAAAAACAGCTATTTGTAAAATACAAGATCAATTGGTATTATACGATTTTGTTTAGTTTTTACAAAATCAAATATACACTTTTTCTTACTTTAATTAAATTGTATATTTGCATTATAAACCTCATGAAAAATGAACTACAAAATATCATTTAAGGAAAGAGCTAAGTTAGGCATGGAAATTCTATCCAAACAGTCTCCAGTTACCTTAGAAAAAGCCAGAGCGCAGGTAGAACGCTTAAGTCAGGCAAGCAAATCAAAAGTGAAGAAACATTTATAAGTGACGACTTAACAGGAGAAAACCTTTTTAATCCTGTAATGGATACACAAACAATAACCGAAGACCTTTTTGAGCAGGAATAATTTTAAAAGTTCCGTTTATGCTTTCCATTCTTAAGGACATATTACTCATGCCGTTTCCCTTTTGTGTGGTTTCAGATAATCCAATTCCGTTATCGATAATCGTAATACTGAAAGAATCTTCATTTTGGTCAAATTCAATAAAAATCTCACTTGCCTGGCTGTGTTTGTATATATTGTGAACTGCTTCTTTAACTGCTAAAAAAAGATTCCGTCTGGCTTTTACCGTTAGATTCGTTTCCTTTTCGGGAACATTCAATTTGAAATGCGAATCGATACTCGTTTTACTTAGGAAACGTTTGATATACAAAGTCGTATATTCTATAAAATTACCAACAGTATCGTTTTGCGAGTTCAAACTCCAAAGAATTTCGCGCATGGCTAAATTCATATCTTCAGAAGTATTTATTATGGCTTCTAAATCTTCAGAAAAACTTTCCTGAGGCATTTTATATTTTAAAAATTCGGCCTGAAGTTTTATAGCCGAAATTCCCGCACCCAGATCATCGTGCATATCTTGCGAAATACGTTCTCTTTCGAGCTGAATGGCTTTTTGGCGTTCTAATTCTTTTTGCAGTAATTGGTTCTGGAATTCGCTTTCTTTTATTTGATTTTCCTGCTGCTGAATCAGCTGTTTTTTGTTGTAAATAAAGACCATCATAATAATGAAGCACACAAACATCAGCATTATGATAATGGCGATAATGTAGGTTAATTTTATTTCTGGGGGCAGTTCTCTCATTTTTTTATGTTTTTTGCGATTGTCTCGTATTCAATTAAAGCTTTAAAAAATAAAAGATACATAACGCAGTTTATCGCATATAAAAATTCTCTGAGTAATTCTAAAAAAGGCTGATCTTCGATATTAAAAAAATCTCTTGGAACAACTCTAAAGATAAAAAAACAACTCCAAAGAAGTAAACCTGTCGAAATCCAAAAATTAGGATCGTTTGTAATTTTAGATTCTGAAGGCAAAGCAATTTTTTGATAGAACCAAAATATGCTAAATACAATATAAAAAATAGGTAATGCTATTATTAACAAAGAACCTATTTCTTCCTTTGAAAAAAATGAGAATAATAAAACGCTTAAAGAGCTTAAACCAGATACAAAGTGAAATTTCTTTCTTAATTTTTTTTGAAATGACTGAGCATAATAAAACCAGAAAAATGCAATACAGAATATGCAATATAATGTATACTGAAAACTCCAATCTTTTTTAATTAAAATAATTATCCATGAAGATAATTCTATAAGGAAGGTAATAAGAAGATATACAAACAAATAGTTCTGGCTAGAAAGACTAAATTTTCTAGCCAAAACTATTGATTTTAATAGTGTTATAAGTAATATTATCTCATAAAGATATATCATTAAGGTCTAAGGTTTCCTAGATCGTAACCATCGCCTTCACTATACAAGTTGTTCTTCTTGTCAAATATGGCATGAACGCAGAAAGCAATTCTTTTGTCTCTATCTATAAAATGTGCAGAAAATTCATGATCTGCACTAACCGGGGAATACTGAAACATGTTAAATTTTAAGGCAGAAATGCTAGGATGTACTTTTTTCATTTCGCCTAAGTATTTATTAATTTCTTCCATAGAATATGAGATTAATGTGTCTTTCTTATTTTCAGGATGAGTAGGTAATTTAGCTCCTATACCATTCACAAAATTATCTTTCAAATTTGTAAAATCACCTTCTTCTATGATAGATTTATCATCTAAAATATATTTTTTGTCATCACTTTTAATTGGGCATTGATCATTATCTGAAAAAGATAATCCTAAATATAAAGCCTTACCTTTTTGGATATAATAAAACTTACAAAACTTTTTGTTTTCATTTTTAATAAGTAACTCTTTAAAGATTTCTAAATCTATAAAAAAGGTTTCTGTTAATCCATCAATCCTTAATTTTTGGTAGTTCTCGACAAAAAGATTTTCGATTTCTCTATCAATTTTTTTTGCAAAATCAATTACATCGATTTTTTCTTGTTTTAATTTTTCTAGTTCCATGATTTGTTAGTTTTTGGTGTTAAACTTATTAATAGCTTCAATTTTATTACTTACTTGTAATTTTCTGTAGATATTGCCAATGTGTTTTTTTATAGTGTCGATGGTGACATTTTTTTTATCGGCAATTTCTTTGTAGAGCAGTCCTTGTGCCAGCAGTTCAAGAACTTCTTTTTCGGTTACGGTAAGTAAGGCCAAACTTTGTACCTGTACTTTCGATTCCTGAAAATGCTGTAAAACCCGCTTTGCAATTGTAAAACTCATGGGTGCGCCTCCTTTATGAGCTTCGAGAATAGCCTGAATAATTTTATCGAGAGGATCACCTTTTACAAGATAACCGCTCGCGCCTGCACGCAGGGCCGAAAAGATTTTTTCGTCGTTTTCGAAACTGGTGCACATTATAAAACTCGTTCCCGGCATTGCTTCTGTCAATTTAGAAACGATATCAATTCCTGATGCATCCTGAAGCTGAATATCCATTAAAACCACGTCTGGTTCCAGGTCTTCCAATTTTTGCAATGCGCTTTTACCATTAAAAAACTGAGCTGCGCATTCCATGTCTTCCTGAAAATCGATGATACTCTTCAGGGCCTGACTGTAATGTTTATCATCTTCTACTATGGCAACTCTTATTTTCATGTTGTTACATTTTCATTACAAAGTTGGGTAATAAGTATTTTGACCACAATTACCCTTTTGGGTGATATTTCAGAATTAAGCTTAACGTGGATAAACTTACAAAAAAATAAAGAAGAATGTAAGAAAAAAAATATCACCCAAAAGGGTAATTGATTGGTGTAGTGATCTCTAAATACATTTGATACGTTAACTAAAAACATTAGAAATCATGAAAACAACCTTATTATTTTTTTTATTTTTTGGATTTATAGGCTATAGCCAAGACAAAGAAAGCCGAATAGTTACTAAAATTATTGAAATCGATTTAAGCGAACCTAATTCAAATAGCATTAAAATGTGTAATGATGTAGGATGTACGCCTGTAGAAAATAAAAAATGGCTTTCTGCAAAATGTAGTGAAATGATTGCGGTTAAATTATTAAACGCTAATCCTTTTAAATATACTTATAAAATTGATACTAAAGAAATCTCTTTTTTTAATGATCAAAGTGCGACAGGAGAAAACTTAAAAGCAAAAGCAAAAATAAGTGCAGATAGCACGTTTAAATTATTGTCTTTTTTTCCTGATAGAGATAAAATGTATATTAAAAACATTATTGACCAAAATCAGCAATTAGCTCAAGGTATCGATAGCTTAGGCTACGAAGTAAAGAGTCTTTATGGAATTTTAAAGCAAAAAAACACACTAAAAGCAAATGATTACGCTCCGAGAAAAGATTTCCTAAATAAAGCAAAAGCACAGTTGAGAAATAGTTATGAATTGTTGAATGTTTTAGAACAGTTTAGTGACAATGAACAATATGGAACAGTTAAAAGTAGTCTAATCGAAACAAAAGTAAAAGCTGAAAAAAGCATTGATTCAATTATTGAAAAATTCTACAGCATTGATTTTGATGTTTATACGCGACCAATCGACGTACAAGGTAAAAATATTGATGTTGTAGAATTCACAATTAATCAATCTAATAAAGAAACCAAAAAGAAAGATGAAAATTTCGATAGTAAACCGTATAATATCTGGATAAAAGGCGGTTTAAAAATTGATGTAAGTGCGGGAGTGTTTTTCACTTCGCTTTACGATTCAGAATTTAGTACAAAAGACGATCCAGCCATTGCAGGCAATAAAATTATTACTCTAAAAAATGGAGGAGATTATGATTTAGCATTTGGTTCGACAATTAATACTTATATGCGTATGAATTCCTGGGTTGTGCCAACACTTAACTTTGGTGCAGTCATAACTCAAAATCAAAAGTTGCAGATACTTTTAGGAGGCGGGCTTATATTGGGCAAGCAAGAACGCATTATTTTTTCTGGCGGGCTTACTATGGGGAAAGTTACTAGAATTGCAGACTCTTATTCTGTTGGTGGTTCTTATAATCTGGGAAATTCCGGAGACGTTCCTACGCAAAACCAGTTTAAATTTGGGCACTTTTTTGGAATTACCTATAATTTAACCAAAGTTAAAAAAATAAGCCTCGATAAAGGAATCGAACAAAACTAGATAAAGAGACTTTTTCTTATTTTGGTGAAAAAGAAATTTTATACCAATAAAAACCCAAACCCTGCAAATACCAATTTGCAGGGTATTTTTTTGCAATCAAATAGTACTTTTAATTCGTAAGATTTTTTAACAATCAAAAGATATTCTTTTATGAAAAAATTAGTTTAAAATTCTTACTTTACAATTTCAAATTAAAAGCCCGTAGAGATGAATAGAAGCACACCAATCCAAGATTTAGAAAACAAAAAATATCCCCTTCTGCAAAAAAGTGACGGTTTTTCACTTTAAACCCGAACCAATACTACACAAACTAAACTGTAAATATTTAGAAATAACGCTTGTTTTACACTAATACATAATGAAAAAAAGTCTTAAATACATCGACGGAACTTCGGATAAATTCTGGGAAATCGAAGTTACAGGATCAAATTATACCGTGACTTACGGAAAAAACGGAACATCAGGAACAACGCAAACCAAAAGCTTTGGTTCTGACGAAGAATGTTTAAAAATGGCTGAGAAAGTATTGGCCGAAAAAGTAAAAAAAGGATATTCAGAATCAGGTGAAGTAGATGTGGTTTCGAAACCAAAATCGGCGAAAACCAAAAACTCAGATGAGGTTATTGAAGAATATGACAGCATTATAAAAGCTAAAAAGATTTCTTTGTTACTGCCGTTTCTAAAAGAAAAATCAAAAGGCAATATTGAAGCTTTAAAAAAGCACATTAAAAAATGCAAGCGTTACTGGATGACGTATACTGATTTGACCAAAGATCCGGGTTATGTAAAAAAAGACAAACACGACTACGGCTGGGGCCGACGCGGCGATATGGAACAAAATGACATTATCACCCTGAGTGCTATAGCCTTATTTGACAAAACCGATATTAATTCGTGGGATGAAGCCCTGCATTTGCTTAACGATATCGATACAAAACCTCAAGTGTTGGAAACCCTGATATGGGCAAAACCAAACTGGCTGGAAACGTTTATTCTTGATAAAGTAAAAAGACAGGATTGGGTAACCTTTAATTATCATAATTTGAGAAAACTTGAAGACGAAGGATTATTGCAATTCAATCCAGAATTATATGCTTTGAGTTTAGCGGCAACAAATGAGTGGCGCGCAAAAATGAAAACCAGAAAGTTTATCGAAACGATTGTAAATGATAAAACGGGATATCAAAGAGATATTCCTGAATTGTTTAACTACGAAACAATTCTTCATAACAGTTTTTTCCGTGATAATGATAAACAAAATTATGACGAATTTCAGACCTGGAGTATTGTATACAAAACGTTATTAGACGAGAAAAAAATGGATCGCAGTTTCTTTATCGAAAATGCCATCCAGATTCAAACCAAAGAATGGAACAACAACCTGAAATCTTTCTTTAGAAAAAGAATCGAAGAATTTCAGGCAGCAGAAGATGAACTGGTTGTTTTTCAGGAAAATATATTTTCGTTTTTACACAACGCGTATCCGCCCATAACGAGCTACGGAATCGAGCTGGTAAAGAAAATCTACAATCATCCAAAATTTAAAACCAAATCATTCTTAGAATGGCTTGAACCTTTAATGATGCGCGGCGACTGCAAGGCAGCAATAAAAAGTGTTCTTCCGGTTTTAGAAAAAATAAGCAAAGCCAATCCGAAATTGAACAATCAAATCGCTTCAATTCTGGCCGATGTTTATGTGATTTCTGATTTAACATTACAAGAAAAAGTATCTAAAATTATCCTGAAAATAGGTTCTGCAAAAGACAAAGTACTGAAAGAAAAACTGAGTTCGTATGTTACTTTAATGCAGGGAAATATAAAATCAGGATTAAGTCAGTTTTTAGATGAAGAAGCTTTAACGGCAGATCATGATACTTTAGAAGAATATCATTTTGAGCCTAAAAAAGAAACTTTGCTTCTGGAAGAAGTACAGCTTCCAAATGACTGGAATGATATTGTGTTTCAGTTTGGAAATTTCATTGCATCAGATGAAACGCTCGATACTGAGATTTTAATGAATACCTATATTCAGCAGAGAGATTTATTTCCGGCAGACTATAAAACACAGTTGCAGCCGTATGAAAAACAGCTTCAAAAGCATTATTTTGAAGCCGTTCATAAAAACTTTATGAAGTCGTTTTTATCTCAAAAAATAGAAAATATCAACGCCAAATTTGACAGTAAATACAAACACTACTCAAAAATAAATACCAATCTATTAATAAAACCTTTACTGGAGAAAGTGCAGGAGAAAATGGATTCAAATTCTACTCTGCCTTTGCTTTCATTTCCGAGTCATAAACCCTATTGGGTCGCACCAAAAGTTTTAGTAGAAAGAGTAATTCAATATCAAAAAAACAATGAAGAAATAGATTCAGTCGATTTAGCGATTGCAATAGCACGTATGCCGAGAGAAAATGTCGAAGAAGCAATTCCGTTATTAGATCAGGTTGAAGGAGAAATAAAACCGCTTTTATCATTCTGTCTTGGAGTAGACGAAAAATTGAATTTAGATTCGACTTCGTTATTTTCAAAAGCGTTGGCTGTTTTAGGAAAAACGACAAAAGAAACCGGAAATTTATCGCTTTGGGCAACAGCAGCAAGAACTTTTTATCCAAACGATACTTTTACAGAATTTGAAAATACCTATTTAAAAGAGATTCCGTTTGTGGTTTCGCCCTTTGTTGCGGAAATAAAATTTAAAGAAAAATGGAACGAATGGACAAATTATCAAACCAAAGAAAAAGAAAGAACACCTTCTTGGTATGAATTAAAGTTTGATTTACCAAATTACACCAAAATTCCAAACTACTTATTGTACAGTCAGGATATTTACAATCGCGGCAACAGCTGGGATTATTTATTAAGTTATGCCGGAAATACCTATTATTGGCACAGTTTAACCCCACAGAATTCAGATGCACTGGCTTTGACTTTATTACAAAATTGTGCCACTGGCGATGGGTCAAAACCAGAATTAAAAGGATTTTTAGACGTTATGAACCGACCAGAATTTAGATCTTCTGAAACGACTCAGCTTTTATTTGCTGCCTGTTTCTTTCAGGAAAAGAAAGATTTACGATTGCTGGCATCAGAAGTATTGATAAATTTAATTGAAAAACAAGCTGTTGATGTTGTTGTTTTTGCTGAAAAAGCGGCCAAACTGGCTTCAGAAAAATATGGTGTTTTCTTAAGGTTTTCAGACGGAATTACGGCTTTAAAAGATATTTCACCGCTTCATAACAGTGCTTTACTGCAATTGTTCAATGCTTTCTTTGATAATCTTGACTTGAAAGACAAACTGCCGACAAATTTCAAAAAAATGGTCGAAAATTATGTCGATATTTTAACGAAAACCAATCAAAAACCTACGCCAAAAGCCGTTGCATTTTTTGAACAATGGAAAGACAATTCAGCACTTAAATCATTAGTGAAGCAGATTTTAAAATAAACAAAATGACAGATTTAGAATATAATTATAAAGGAGTTTCGACGTATAGTAAAACAAAAGGCATTAATAATTTGGTTTTGGCACATCAAACCGAAATCGAGGAAGTCAATAATATTCCGTGTTTTTTCTGGGGAAGTTTAACAGATCCTTATGTAACGGCAAAATGCTGGAGTACGATTGCAAAAGTCGTTCGTTCGAGTTTTGGACCAATTCCGCCAAGTCTTCGTGATCCTATTGTTTCTGCGGGATCAGAAAGACTTCGTTTTGAGGGATTTTCTTCCTGCAACGGAGTTTATGTAAGATTAGACATGAAACCTGAAGCCGTTGACGGAGAATTTATCGCAAACGGAACAACAAATGTTGACTTTAATGATCCAATGCTGAATGCGCTGAATGCGATTCAAAAAAACGAAAAAGTAACCCTTGCCGTTGGTCAGCAGGACGTTCAGGTAATTACCAGCAAAGCAAAAGTAGTCGAGAAAAAAGTGACTTTGCCAATGCGCTGGATAAAAGGATTAACAAGCGTACAGTTGTATCTGGCTGATATGGATTTAAAGTTCGAATTGAATAAAATCCAAACCATTCAGCTTTTTCAAAGTCTGCCAAAAGGAAATGTAAAAGGTGATTTCTTTATAACCAAAAGAGCCGGAAAATTTATGTTTTCGACATTAGCCACAGCAGACAGTGTTAGAATTGGTGGTGTACAAAGATTGCGTTTATTAGAAGGTATTCTGGCAATTGTAGATAAGATTTTTATTTACGAATCTGATGATAAACAAACTTGTGCTGTTGTCTGCGAATTTGGAAAAATGCAGTTGTTAATGGCTTTTTCTCCAGATTCGTACCGCGGATTTTCGGGTGAAGGAAACGTATTGGAAACCATGACAGAAAACCTGCCTATAGAATGGGTTTACGGATTAAACAGTTTATTAAAATCAAATGAAATGTTTGACCCAACAATGCTTTCGATAGAAAATGATATTGATTTTGGAACAATGGATAATCTGACTTCCAATTTATCTTCGATGGGATTATTGGGTTATGATTTAAGCGAAAAAGCACATTTTTACCGTCGTCTTCCTTTTAAAACAGAGCGTATTTTGTCTTTAAACCCGAGATTAAAAAATGCCAAAAAACTAATCGATAATGAAGAAGTAGAAATCGTTGAAAGAAAGGCTGACTATATCGAAGCCAAAGTAAAAGGTTCAGGCGTGGTGCATAAAGTAATTATCGACAATACTTCGCAAAGATGCACCTGCGATTGGTTTACAGCTTATCAGGGAAAAAGAGGAATCTGTAAACATATTTTAGCAGTAAAAATGACGATTTCTTAGTATAGTATATTGTGATAAATTCATGGTTTTTGCAATTATTTGTTAAATTAAGGTGAAATATGCTACATTTGTACCTGTAATTAAAAATAGAAAAAATACATATGACACTTTCAGTAAGCAAAAAATTTGAACGTTTAGCCGGAGATTATCCAGCTGAAAGCTCAGGATGCTATATGTGTTTTTATGAAATTAAAATGTAAAATTTAGAGTCAAACTCATCATAATACAAAAAAGCGTCCTCATTTCAGGGCGCTTTTTTTGTTTTTTTAGACCATTTGAATTCGTCGAATAGTGCAAAAAGAGATTGAAAAATGATTAAAAAAGAAGTCGCAGCTAAAAAAAACTAAAAAAATAATTGACCAAATGTTTAATGATTAATAAAAATAGCGAAATATAATCTTGGAAAGTAATCCGATGAGTAACAGTCATTTGATAAAAAGATAAATCTGCACCAGTTTGCGGACAGGAATTTCTTTGCTTTAACCTTATAAGTAACCAATTGATAATCAATAAAATAATGTTAAAAAAGATTTGCAAATATGATTTTTTCATCATTATCTTTGCCAAACAAAATTGAAACAAAGAGTTTCATACAACAACAACAACAACAACAACAACAACAACAACAACAACAACAAAAATTTTAAAATAGAATACAATGAGTTTTAAACTATACATACAAAACCCAATACTAGCAGCCTCGGTTTCATACCGTGAAGGGTTTTACATGATGGTGCATCAATATAGGCAATAGGATATTTATATCGTATTTGTTATGAAGCACCTTTAATTGGGTGCTTTTTTTGTTTTAGGGCAAAAGGTTAGAGATTAAAAGAAAAAAGTTTTTTACCTAACCTGGAATCTTAAAATAAATACGCAAAATAATTGCGTAGAACGATTGTAATATTTGTTCGTAAAGAATTAATGTGAAGTAAAAAGTAAGAACCGTTAGCAGTAAATGCTGATAGTTTAAGTTTAATAATAAAAATTTAAGGATGAATCAAGAAATAGGATTTGAATCGGCGGGGCATATTAGTCAAGCCAATAGAGTAGAGTTTAGTGAGCTGTCATCTGCCTCAATTAAAAAGATGGATTTAGAGCTGATTAACCTATGGAATGAAAAGGTAAATTTTTGGGATATGATATATATCATTTAGAGATATTTCTCTGGTAAAGCAAGGGTGCTTTGAACTTTTGTGATATTGGATTTCCCGGAAAAACCTTTGATTTCCTGTGATTTCCAAGAATTGCAAAAAAAAAAATACCATGCAAAACAATACACTAGAAAAATACAAAAAAGCAATTAGAAAAAAATACGACATAGAAAAAGAAGGCAGATACTTTGATTATTTGTACAAGCCTTCTCGTGGAAAACTGCGTGATTTGTGCTGGCTTATTTTCGAGAATAACACAACCAAAGAGGATTTAAATGTTTTCAGCAATTTCCTTTCTATGGATTTTGATCACACCAAAAAGAATAAGTTTAAGGAGAAAAAAGATAAGTTCAGACCTATTGAAACTTTCTTTAAGGGAGAAACAGATCTATCGAACATTGATGCTATAAATATGGCAGCGATTATGGTCGATTTCCATCCGCGTCCTTTCAAAAAGTTTTACGAAAATTCTAAGACTGATGAAATAAAACCAGTTAAACGGATGGATAAAGCTAAAGCAGTCTTTGAGAAAAAGAGTACTGCAAAAAAAGAAAAGCATGAAAAAAAGTCTAAGAAAAGTTTCTTTCTAGATTTTAAAAGCATGTTTTTCTAGGGGTTTGCCACAAAGACGCTAAGACACAAAATTTTTATCCACAGATTATAAAGATTAAAAGGATTATAAAAAATCTGCCAGATCTGTGAGAAACTATCTTAGCGTTCCTTGCGGTTAAAAAAAACAATTATTAAAAATTTAAAAATGAAAACAACAGATAAAATTATTATTATCGATTTAGAAGCAACATGCTGGCAGGGCGTGGTCCCGAAAGGCCAGCAAAATGAAATTATCGAAATTGGATTAGCGGTTTTAGATTCACAAACAGGTGAAATTACAAAGAACAAGGGAATTTTAATAAAGCCCCAGCGCTCGACCGTGAGTCCGTTTTGTACAGAATTAACCACCATTACTCAGGATTTATTAGATAAAAACGGTGTTTCTTTTGAGGAAGCTGTAAATCTCTTAATCGACGAATACAATCCCGATTTATATACTTGGGCAAGTTACGGTCAGTACGACTTAAATATGCTTACAAAACAATGCAAATCGTTTGGTATTCCATATCCAATGGGAGAGGAACATATTAACGTAAAAGAGCATTTTGCTGAAAAGTTTGGTCTAAAAAGATCCACCGGAATGAACGGTGCCCTGCAATTATTGAATATTCCGCTTGAAGGAACACATCACCGCGGAATTGACGATGCCAAAAACATCGCTAAGATTATGCATTGGTGCCTTAAAAATTAGAATTTAATTTGTTAAGAACAGTTATCAAAAGGATAGCAGATAACTGTGCAATGAAGCTGCAGATAATTTAGTATCTGCAGTTTTTGTTTTTTATAATAGTTTACAATTTAAAATATCACCCAAAAGGGTAATTGATTACTATACTGTTCTAACTATACATTTGAATCATTAATAAAGACAGTATAGAATAAATCATTTTGCCTTTGAGAGTTTTCAAAAAATACTATTAAGTAAACCTAAAAAACGATATCATGAAAAGTTGTAAAAATTATTCAGTAAGTAAAATTCTTGTATTTATTTTTTTAATGAATATTTCGTATAAAGGAATCAGCCAGACCATGGTGGGAAGAATTTATGATTATGTAAGACAGCAAAGCTTTGTGCTTTTTGATAATGGATTCATTATACAGAATGAGAATCCTATGAATAGTGGTTATGTACAACGAGACCCTTCGGGATTTATGTATCTTAGGATACCAGCTGTAAATCCTATTGATAATGCTTATTTTGTTGCTTGGGATAAAAATATAGTAGAAATTAATCGATATAGGGGCGCTAATATAGTGGGACGTTATGAAGGTTTTGTTCCTGTAAATCCGTATAATACAGTTTACCATACACCCAGTTATAATCAAAATTTTGGAGTTGAGATTTCACCAGGCAATTTTACTCCAATTCCTGATGGAGTTGTAGATGAAAATAAATCTTTTGGGGATATTATGATTACAAATGAAGTCAAAGCGCAGGAATGTTATCAAAATGCCTTTTCTCCTTCAACAGGACTTGATAGAGAAAAATTTACTATGTGTATGATTCAAAATATGGCAGGTAAAAGAGAACTGGATATTTTAAATTGTGTTCGAGATTCTAAAACGCCAGAAGAACAAACTCTTTGTCTATTTGGAAAATTAGGAGGATCTAAAGAAAGAGAAATTGCTCAAAAAATTTCAGAATGCTATGCGAATTATGGAAGTGATTGGAGTAAATATCCATTGTGTATGTCATCTTATGTAAATGATCCAACAGTATCTAAGGTACTAGCCTGTATGGAACAGCAAAGTAAATCAGGTAATGTTAGTTTTATGGGAACAGCTATGTGCTATGGATTGCAAGAATTTAATATGAATGCAGAAACTCAGATTATATTACAATGTGCTGCAGCTTCGGGAGGAGAACCTTATACTTTTGCCGGATGTGCGGGTGGGCAGTTACTGGCAAGAGAACTAGACAAATGTTTTACAAATGGTGTTGGTGGTGATAGTGGATGTTTTGGTAAAAATAATGATATTGTAAAAGGGCTTAAAGCAATTGGAGATGCCCTTAATGTAAAATTTGGACCAAATAATGATATTACAAAATTATGGAATAATACGGTAAGCGATATTACAAATGGCCCAGGTTATAATCATGATGCAGTAAAAACAATAAGAAATATAAGTAATGAAGTTGATAGAGCTGCTGATAATGTGAGTAAAGCGGTAAGGAAGGCAGTGCCTAAAATTAGAATTAAATGGTAATTTTTAATCAAAAGATGTTTTTAGTATCCATATTACCTGTATTAAAAAAGGCTGTTCAATTGAACAGCCTTTTTCGTTTGGTTATATTATTTTGATTTAATTATGATCATAGATTTTAGCGTAAAGATCTTTGTAGATTTCTTTAATGATTTTACGTTTCAATTTTAGAGTAGGAGTAAGCTGTCCGCCATCGATAGACCATACATCTGGTGTTAATTCAAAGCGTTTTACTTGTTCCCAGTGTCCGAATTTTTTGTTGATGCTTTCTACTTCTTCATCGATACGTTTAATAACATCTGGATTTGAACTAATTTCGGCATCAGAACTTCCCAAAGTAATTTTATGGATTTTTGCCCATTCTTTTACAAATTCAAAGTTTGGCTGAATAAAAGCTCCAGGCATTTTTTCACCTTCGCCAATAACCATAATCTGCTCAATAAAACGAGATTGTTTCATGGCATTTTCGATCATCTGCGGCGCAATATATTTACCTCCTGAAGTTTTAAACATTTCTTTTTTACGGTCGGTAATTTTTAAGAAACCTTCACTGTCAATTTCTCCAATATCGCCTGTATGGAAATACCCGTCAATAACAGCTTCTGCAGTTTTTTCAGGATCTTTATAATAACCCAGCATTACGTTTGGACCTTTTAATAAAATTTCTCCGTCTTCGGCAATTTTAACTTCAACATTGCGGATTGGTTTTCCAACGGTTCCAATTTTAAATCCTCTGTTTCTTTGATCGTTAACGGCAATTACGGGAGAAGTTTCTGTTAAACCATATCCTTCCATAACCGGGATTTCTGCAGCAGCAAAAACTCTTGATAAGCGCGGCTGTAAAGCGGCACTTCCGGAAACCATCAAGTCTAATTTTCCTCCTAAACCTTCTTTCCATTTACTGAAAATAAGTTTGCGGGCGATTTTCAATTGAAATTCATACCAAAAGCCATTTGCTCCGTATGGTTCATATTTTAAGCCTAAATCAATAGCCCAGAAAAAAAGTTTTTTCTTGATACCTGTTAATTCAGTCCCTTTTGCGTAAATTTTATCGTAAACTTTTTCTAAAAGTCGTGGTACAGCTGTAATTACAGTTGGACGAACTTCTTTTAAGTTATCGCTGATTTTATCAATAGATTCTCCAAAATAAACCGAAACTCCATAATATTGATAAATGTATAAAATCATTCTTTCAAAAATATGGCAGATTGGCAGAAAGCTCAAAGCAGTGCTTTTTCCCGGATCAAATGGAATTCTTGGAGCACTGTCCAGAACATTTGAAACGATATTTTTATGAGAAAGCATAACGCCCTTAGGTCTTCCTGTAGTTCCGGAAGTATAAATAATTGTAGCTAAATCATCTGTGTGGATGCTGTCTTTTCTGGCCTCAACTTCGCTTTGATTGCTTTCGTCTTCGCCGGCCAAAAGAAGATCTGACCAGTGTTTGCATCCAGGAATTTCATTAAAAGAATAAACTTCTTTCAAAGTAGGCACATTGGCTTTAATTGCATTTACTTTTTGTAAAACTTCGTCATCAGAAACAAAGCAATAAATACTGCCGCTGTGATTTAAAATATATTCGTAATCTTCCTCTGCAATTGTTGGATAAATTGGAACATTTTGCGCACCAGTCTGCAAAATACCAATATCCATTATATTCCATTCGGTACGGTTATTAGAACTTATTAAAGCAATTTTATCATCTTTTTGAACGCCCATGCGCAATAATGCTCTCGAAACGGCATTAGCTTTTGCAATATATTCCTCGGTGGATGTTTTTTCCCAGACTCCGTTTTTTTTGTTTGCCAGAGCAACTGGGAGGTTGTAAGTTTCTTGTTGATAATAGGGAAAATCAAAAAGGCGTGTGATTGAAACCATGTTTAATATATTGAATTTTACTGCAAATTAAATAAAATTTAGGTATGATTTTTTATTTTATGGAATTTTATGGGAAAATTTATAGAGACTATTAAAAATCAACGAAAACGTTTTCTTTTTTCTCGTAAAATTTCAAAAAAATCAAGAAAAATTTAATTTGAAGCCGTTTTTAAAAGCCTACTGTACGTTGTAATCTTCGTAAGCTTTTACTCTTTCACCCATTAAAAACATTTTTTTCTTGGCAAAATGAATAGAGAATTGAGAATAGTACCATTCATTGCTGTCGTTTGGTCTGTACCAAAAAGTATAAGATTTGCTGTTAAAACCTTCTTTAAAAATAGCAACACCTTCTTCAGAGCATTCAATTCCCCAATTGATTTTTTTCTTGCTTAAATCATCTGCCTGGATAAAACCGGTGCCATCTGGATTTAAAACCGTAACAGGTTCTTTCATTCCAATAGGGGCATAAGTTCCCTGAACCGGAAAACCAATTGTAGTAGTAATATATCGTTCTTTAGAATTATGGGTAATTTGGTTTACTTCAACTTGCGAATATGATTTTACAGCAATAAAAAATAAGGCAGCAAGGAATACATGTACAGATTTCATTCTATGTAGGTTTAAGTGTTTTTGGCGTTTACAGAAAAATCAGCGGCAGATTTTTCGAGGCTAATATAGTTTAAATTTTAATAGAAAGACGAATCTGAAATATTAAGAATGCTGTTTTTTTAAGTTTTAGTTTTTTGAGATTATTTATTCTGTAGAAAACTGATTTTCTAACAGCTTTTCTTTAAAATCAGATCTGAAGGTATAAGCAAAAGTAAGCATAAGAGCACGGGTATCAGATTTAGAAGTTCTGTTGTTTCTAAATAGCAGAGTATTGTTTTTATAACCGCTTTCTAAAGTGTTGAACATATCGGTTACAACAAGACCTAATCTGGCATTGCTTTTTCCTAATTTCTGCTGGAATCCCATGTCTACATTATAAATTGGAATTCTTTTTCCCTGAGCAGTTGCCACAGCAGAATTATAGTTGCCTATTACCTGAAGTTTACCGCCTTTCCAAGGCGTAAAATTATTAATGATTTTTCCGTACCAGCTAAAAGCACTGCTCACAACATCTTCTGATTGCGGTAAATTACCGGCATTAATATTTTGCTGAAAAGCCGTTAAACTAATATTTCCATCGTAGAAAGAAATTGGCTTAAAGCTGAAAATAGTTTCAAGTCCGTACGTAACTGTATTTCCAATGTTTTGTGGCTGCAATAAAATCACTCCGTTATCTTGAAGAACACCGTATTGTCTAATCGTATTATTGGCATTTCTGTAAAAAGCATTTCCGGAAAGAGAATATTTGTCCCAGTCTTTATTGTAGCTTAATTCTACAATATATATAATTTCAGGCTTTAAATATGGATTTCCTCCATGCGGATTCAAAGCGTCTGTAATATCAATAAAAGGATTTAAATCATCTAAATCCGGACGATTAATACGTTTACTGTAACCAAATTTTAAAAATTCATCAGATTTTAAATTCAATTGTACAGATCCGGAAGGGAAAATTTTTAAATAATCATTGCTAAAATGATCACTATTGTTTTGTGTTGCCCCATTGTTAGAAACATTTTCTGCACGAAGTCCTAAATTGTATTTCCATTTTTGATTTTCCTTAGAACCTGAATACGAATTCCAAAGTACATAAACGGCATTTATCTGCTCATTAAAATCAAAAATATTACTCACCATCGGATTTACCACATACTCACCATTTATAAGGTCTGCACTTTGAAAATCTGAATTAAAAAGTCTAAAAGTTCCTTTATATCCGGTTTCAATTATAGATTTTTCTGAAATAGTAAAAGCATAGTTTACAATTGCATTCGAAATATTTTCTTTTTCATAATTATGTGTTCGCTGCCAAAAAGTATCGCCAATTGGTGCATAATTTTTATCATAATTATCTGTGTCGATATCGGTATTTTCTCTGTGGAAATTGTATGAGGTGGTAATACTTGCAGTTAAACTTTTTCTGTCATCAGAAAACTTTCGATCGTAATTAAAAGCAAATTCTGCAGCTTTAGAACGTTCTAATTCCAGGGAATGACGTTTATTACTAGAGTAAAACTGATTAGAACTATTGAGAATATCTGTTTTTAAGGTTTCATCATTATCCTGACTTTCCATGTTTCCAAGTGCTTCAAAAGAAATAGTATTTCTGTCATTTGGTGAAAAATCAACGTTCAGTTTTAAATTCTGCAGACCTTCAGTTCTTTCATCACTTCTGCTCTGATTAATAAAATGTTCATCATCAATGAAGTAATTCGTTCTTTCACCTTTAATACTCTTGGTTCTTCCGGCAAAACGATTATCATACGCAAGACCAATATTCCATTTATCGGTTTTATTGTTTAAAAGTACAGAGCTGTTCATTCTTCCTTTTGCTCCAAATCCGCCGCCCAGAACAGCCGCACCGTTTAATCCGTTTAAGTTGTTTTTCTTTAATTTAATATTGATGATTCCACTTTCGGCATTGGCATCATATTTTGCTGTTGGACTTGTAATGATTTCGATACTTTCGATACTGCTTGCCGGAATCTGATTCATATTTGTAACAGCAGAATTTTTTCCATTAATTAAAATTAAAGGTGTTTTTCCTCTAAGTGAAATAGCATCGTCTGCATCAACAGCAACAGTTGGGATATTTTTGAGCATATCAATTGCAGTGCCGCCGGTTTGTGATATATTAGAAACGGCATTAAAAACAAAACCTTCGTTTGTTTTTTGAATCTGCTTTTTCTGAGAATTTACAACTACCGTATTAAGAAGATTGGCATCTTCCTGCAAAACAATATTTCCAAGCGAAATAGGAGTTCCTGTATATTTTATTTTCTGACTATTTGATTTGAAACCAATTAAACGAAATTTTAAAATATATTCTGCTGAGTTGATATTTTCAAGAACAAATTTTCCTGACGAATCTGTAACAGCATACGCTGCTGTTTTTGTAGTATCTGTAAGAGGTTTTAAAACTACATCGACAAATTCAAGAGGAGTTTTACCGTCTGAAATAGTTCCGGTAACAGAATTTGTTTTTTGACTAAATGAGTATTGGCTTATAGCAAATAAGAGAATTGCGGCGATTAAATTTTGTTTCCATTTTTCCATGCAGCAAAGTTATCTATCATGTTAAATGAAGCCTCAAAAACTGCCTTAAGATATCATTAAGCTATTCTTATATGTCAATTAGAGTATAATTAATGAAGAAAAAAAACAGGCTTTTTCCCCTTTCAAAAACAGTAGTTTACCTTATGAAACCAAATTTGGCTTATTCTAATTTTACCTCAATCAAATGCGGAAGCCGAAAAGCAAAAGAGTAGGCGCAAATCAAATCATGAAATTATGGAAACTGCTTTATTTTTAGCAATGGGCTGGTGCGGAACCAAATACCCAGGCTGGTGGAGACGTTTTTGGAAAAACCCGCCGCCACCTCCGGATCCGGAACCTTGGTGGACTGTTGCCTTAATTGGAATTGGACTTGTAGCAGGAGCTGCAGGCGGATTATTCTTTAGCAATGCCATCACAGAAAATCAATTTTTTGCAGGCCAAAATGCAGTTGCTTCAGGGCTGTTTGCATTTGGAGCTTCAAATGTTATAACAGGTATTGCTTCTTCTTTTAGAAATTAGAAAAAATGCTTCGACTTAGGGATAGCGTCGGGGCATTTTTTTTAGAATGAAATATTTTGTCGGCTATAAATTACACGAATTTTTACGAGCTGTTTTTTTATTGCCACAGATTAAAATGATTTCTTTTTTATTCAGAAAAAATCTGTGCTAATCTGTGTAATCTGCGGCTAAAAAAAAACGCCCGATAGTTTCGGGCGCTTTAGTAAAAATATATTTTTAGTTTTTCTCAATCCATTTTCTGGCGTTAACAAAAGCTTCATGCCAAGGAGAAACCTCGTCATTTCTGTCTTTTGGATAATGCGCCCAGTTCCATTGGAAAGTAGAACGCTCAATATGAGGCATCATAACCAAATGTCTTCCTGTTTTATCACACATCATTGCCGTGTTGTAGTCAGAACCATTTGGGTTTGCAGGATAACCTTCGTAAGCATATTTAGAAACAATGTTGTATTGGTCTTCTGCATAAGGCAATTTGAATTTACCTTCTCCGTGAGAAACCCAAACTCCTAAAGTACTTCCAGCCAATGTCGATAACATAACAGAGTTATTTTCCTGAACTTTTACTGATGTAAAGATACTTTCGTGTTTCTGGCTTTCGTTATGAAGCATTTTTCCGTGAACTTCATGTTCTGGGTTAATTACTTCTAATTCCATAAACAACTGGCATCCGTTACAGATTCCAACTGATAAAGTATCTTCTCTTTTAAAGAAATTATCTAAAGCTGTTTTTGCTTTTTCGTTGTATAAGAAAGCTCCGGCCCAGCCTTTAGCAGAACCTAAAACATCTGAGTTAGAGAATCCTCCAACTGCTCCGATAAACTGAATATCTTCAAGCGTTTCACGACCCGAAATTAAATCGGTCATGTGGACGTCTTTTACATCAAAACCTGCCAAGTACATTGCATTTGCCATTTCACGCTCAGAATTACTTCCTTTTTCACGAATAATAGCCGCTTTTGGTCTTGGTTTAGAATTGTCGATTTCTGGTTTCTTTCCTGTAAAATGTGCAGGGAAAGTATAGTTTAAAACCTGATTTTTATAGTTTTCAAAACGTGCCTGAGCTCTTCCGTTTTTAGATTGTTTTTGATCTAATAAATAAGAAGTTTCGAACCAAACATCTCTGTAAGCTTTTATGTCTAAAGTCCAAGGTCCAAGGTCTAAAGTCTCGGTAGTTGTCGCTTTTCCTAATTTGAAAAATTCGATGTTGTTTGCGTTTAATTTAGCTTCAACAGCTGCATCAGATTTAGCCTGGAATACAATTCCGATATTTTCAGCGAATAGGATTTTTAATAAATCTTTTTCTGCGAAAGCACTGAAATCAATTTTAGCTCCAAGATTTATATCAGCAAAACACAATTCTAATAAAGTAGTAATTAAACCACCGCTTCCAATATCGTGACCTGCTAAAATTTGGTTTTCACCAATTAATTCCTGAATGGTATTAAATGCATTTTTAAAGAAAGCCGAATCTTTAATGGTAGACGTTTCGTTTCCGATTGTGTTTCTGATTTGTGCAAAAGATGAACCTCCAAGTTTGAAATCATCCTGAGACAAATTGATATAGTAAATTGAATCTCCGTTTTTCTGTAAAACTGGTTCAACTACTTTTCTAATATCTGTACAGTTTCCGGCAGCTGAAATAATAACAGTTCCCGGTGCAATTACTTCATCGTTTGGATATTTTTGTTTCATTGAAAGAGAATCTTTTCCTGTTGGAATATTGATTCCTAATTCAATTGCGAAATCTGAACAACCTTGTACTGCATCGTATAAACGAGCATCTTCACCTTCGTTTTTACAAGCCCACATCCAGTTTGCAGATAATGAAACTCCTTTTAAACCATTGATGATTGGCGCCCAAACTAAGTTTGATAACGATTCTGCAATAGCATTTCTAGATCCTGCAACCGGATCAATTAAAGCTGCGATAGGAGCGTGACCAATAGAAGTTGCAATACCTTCTTTGCCTAAATAATCCAGAGCCATAACTCCAACGTTATTCAAAGGCAATTGTAACGGACCTGCATTTTGCTGTTTAGCAACTTTTCCTCCAACACAACGGTCAACTTTGTTTGTCAACCAGTCTTTTGAAGCAACCGCTTCTAAACGTAAAACGTCTTTTAAATATGATTCGAAATCTCCTGCGTTGTATCCAACATCAGCATATTTTCTGTCAACCGTTTTGTCTGTCATAACCGTTTTTGGAGAACTTCCGAAGAAATCTTCTAAAGCATAATCCATCGGTTTTGAACCATTTGACTGTGATTGGAAAGTAAAACGGTGATCTCCCGTTACATCTCCAACCTGATACATTGGCGAACGCTCTCTGTCGGCAATTCTTTGCAGCGTATCAATATCTTTTTGACCAATAACCAATCCCATTCTTTCCTGAGATTCGTTACCAATGATTTCTTTTGCAGAAAGAGTAGGATCTCCAACTGGTAATTTGTCTAAATCGATTAAACCTCCAGTTTCTTCAACCAATTCTGAAAGACAGTTTAAGTGTCCTCCAGCTCCGTGATCGTGAATAGAAACAATTGGGTTATTGTCGCTTTCTACCAAACCGCGAATCGCGTTAGCAGCACGTTTTTGCATTTCAGGGTTTGAACGCTGAATGGCATTTAATTCGATTCCTGAACCGAAAGCTCCTGTATCTGCAGAAGAAACTGCAGCACCACCCATTCCAATTCTATAGTTTTCACCTCCAAGAATTACGATTTTATCGCCTTCTTGTGGTTTCTTTTTGATTGATTGATCTAGTTTTCCGTATCCAATTCCACCTGCCTGCATGATTACTTTATCGTAACCAATTTTACGGTCGTTTTCTGAATGTTCGAAAGTTAAAACTGAACCTGTAATAAGCGGTTGTCCAAATTTATTTCCAAAATCAGAAGCTCCGTTTGAAGCTTTGATCAAAATATCCATTGGAGTTTGGTACAACCATTTTCTTTCTTCAACTGCATTTTCCCATTTTCTGTCATCGTTCAAACGAGAATAAGATGTCATATAAACTGCAGTTCCTGCTAATGGCAGTGAACCTTGACCACCTGCAAGACGGTCACGAATTTCTCCTCCAGAACCTGTTGCAGCTCCGTTGAAAGGTTCAACTGTTGTTGGGAAATTGTGTGTTTCGGCTTTTAATGAGATTACCGAATCAAATTCTTTTATTTCGTAAAAATCAGGTTTATCTGCCGATTTTGGTGCAAATTGCTGCACTTTTGGTCCTTTTACAAAAGCAACGTTGTCTTTGTAAGCAGAAACAATATCGTTAGGGTTTTCCTGAGATGTTTTTTTGATTAATTTAAAAAGAGAAGTCTCTTTTTCTTCACCGTCAATAACAAAAGTTCCGTTGAAGATTTTGTGACGACAGTGTTCTGAGTTTGCCTGAGAGAAGGCGAAAATTTCAGAATCAGTTAATTTTCTTCCTAGTTTAGCAGCAAGATTGTTTAAGTATTCAACTTCTTCTTCGCTTAAAGCTAAACCTTCAACTTTGTTGTAAGCAGCAATATCATCAATTTCCAGAATTGGTTCCGGCTGAATGTTAATCGTGAAGATTTCCTGATCTAATTCGTTGAATTTTTGAGAAAGCATTGGGTCAAAATCATTGAAATCTTCCGTTGCCGGATGAAATTCTTCAATTCTGATAATGCCCGGAACACCCATATTTTGAGTGATTTCTACAGCATTTGTGCTCCACGGTGTGATCATAGTGGCACGGGGACCAACAAAAAAACCCGTCAGTGCGGATTTTTCGATCTTATTTGCGTCGGCAAAAAGCCAGTTTAATTTTGAAATGTCTTGAGCTGAAATTTCGTTTTGCGTTTGTACGGCAAAAACAGTTTTGCTTTGGTTTTCAAAGAAATGGATCATTGTGATGTGTAGTTTGTTGTATTGAGCTGCAAATTTAATGTAAATAAATAGCAAGCGCAAATTTGATAACAAACTCTTTTGAAAAAAATGAAATTGCTCTGAAATGCGATTGAATTTTAAGGATTTTGTATTTAATCCCGCAAAGGCGCTAAGACGCAAAGTTTTTTTGTTTCACGCAGATGCAGCAGATTGAGCAGATTTAATGTAATAGAGTTATCAATAAATCTGTGTCAATATATTTATTAAGATTTCTTAATCTGCCATATCTGCCGAATCTGCGTGAAAAAAATTAATTGATTATGATCTTTTTAATAGTAGTTTTTGAATCCTTTTCGATTTTAACAATATAAATTCCGCTTGGAAGATAACTTACAGAGATTATAGAATCTGAAGCATTTTGTTTTTCAAAAACTTTTTGCCCTGTAAAAGAGAATATTTCTAAGCTGTAAGGAAAATTAAAATTGTTTAAACCAATATTAAAATTTCCATCTGAAGGATTAGGGAAAATCACAATCTCATCTGAAGTTTCAACAACTTCTTCTTCGATTGGTCTGGCCATTTTGCTTCCTAAATTATTGCAGGTATCTTGTGAAAACGAATCCCATTGGGCACTTAAGTTAAAAGTTGTGCTTGGAGAAGTTACAGTCGATTTTCTTCTTAAAGTTACATCTGCTGCAAAATTTGCAGTTCCGCCGTTAAAAGTTCCTATGATGTCAATTAAAACTCCGTTTTTAAATAAACCTACAGCATCGTTTCCATTGAAAGTTAATTCTGTTGCTGTTGTCGAAATATTGGCAGAACTAGTGGGGAAACAGCTTGATGACATTGAACTGTTTACTATTACAAATTTACTTCCTGTTGCTAATGTTCCTGTTAAAGCCAATCCTGTACTCCACGAACCAGCTCCGTTTGTTTGTTTTTTAATGGTGTAAGCAGACAAACTAACAGAACTTCCGGTATTGTTTGCAATTTCAAGGGCTTTGTTATTTCCTGAACCTTCAATGTATTCAGAGAAAAGCAGGTCTGTTGCAGTTCCAGTTCCGCTGCTGTTGGTTGTAACCGAAATAGTATTGCTTGACGCAGAAGCATTTCCGGCTGCATCTTTTGCTTTTACATAAATAGAATAAGCTGTAGAAGCTGTTAAACCTGTAATGGTTGCTGTTGTGCCCGAAACAGTTGTTTTGTAAGCACTGTTTGCATAAACATCATAACCTGTAACGGCTACATTATCTGTAGAAGCGTTCCACGAAAGTGAAATTGAAACCGCTGTTTTTGAAGTTGAGGCTAAACTCGTTGGAGCAGTAGGAGCCTGTGTATCTGTAGAAGATGTTCCGCCCCAGATTTGGTTTACATATTCCGGATGATCGATAAACGGATTTCTGTTGTTTTGACGAGCATAAATAGCATTATTTCTGGCAATTTCTCTGGCACTTACAGGATCTTGTGCGTGCCACGCCAAAAGCATATTTAAGAAAGCAGTTGTAAAAACCTGATTGCTTGAACCATTAAACATAGCATAAGAATATCCGGCAACTGTGTTTTCGTAACGTGTTGCAAAATAAAAATACATTCGGGCAATATCGCCTTTAAAAGCATTGATGGGCTCAAAAACGGTTCCTGAATATCCGGATACGCTGCTTGAGCCTAGTTTACTTCCATTTTGAGAAGTATAAGTTGCGGAGTTTACAGTTCCGTGCGGATAATTAGAACGCATTCCGTTTACTTTTCCGTCGGTTGGTGTAATAAAATGTGCATCGGCAACCATTGGTGACTGTTCGTTAAAAACCGACTGAGGAATTATATGTTCTCTATTGTAGCAATCGCCTTCGGCAGAATAATTGCCGCATCTTTGAGTTGTTCCGGTTGTATAATTGTAAGGGTCTGTTCCGGATGGATTTTCAGAATACATATCCAGAATAGTTCCGTCGTTTTCGTAAAAATTATCAACGTCAGATGTTAAATAAGTTGTATATAATCCTGCATAACCATTATTGGTGTGGTCTTTAATAATATTATACAATTGTGTTTTTAAAGTATAACCTGTTCCGGTTGCAGTATTGTAATAACCAGAAGGAATTTGAGAAAAACCAATAATAGAAAACAGTAATACCAGCAAAAAGTAGTTTTTTTTCATAGTCAATAGTTTAAGATTTGGTTGTTTTAGATGTTTTTAAAAATCTGAATATTAGAATTTTAAAAATGTATTGTAGCAAATCTACTACTTTTATGAATACACCGCGTTAAGCAATGTTTAATTTTTGATATATTTTCTTACTGTTTAATTTGTAGAATAGTTATAAGAATTATTTACAATCCTAAATTTTTAAACTTGTTATTTCATTTATAGATAAACCTCTAAATTTATATTTTTTGACAGCCTCTTTGATTATTTGAGCAGTTTCTATTCCAAGAATAATATTTGGGTATATTTCTTTTCCACTTCCGAAACCTACACTGGTTGAAAATATTCCTTCTTCAATTATTTTTCCCGTTTTATAAAAAAAATCTGGTTCAGGAACTACCTGATCATTATATTGGTTGCATTTGTCACAAAATCTTCCTCGTTTCCATGCAGAAAATTCTAAAATTTCCAAAGGTTTCATTAAAAAAAGTGAACTGTCTTTGTTCAGTGAAAGAAAATCGACATTAAAGTTTAACTCTTCTATAAAATCTTTGAATTTCAAAGAAGAAATTAATCTACGATCATATGTTGCGCTATAGTCTGCTTTATTTCTTATTTTAAAATCAGTTGGCAAATAAGAAAAATCTATACAGCATTCACATTCATTACAAAATATAGATTTGGGAGCATTTTCGAAAAAATACTCATGATTATCAATGCAGTTTAGGCCATAAGCGATTATTATTTTTTCTTGCATTTTGTTTTTGTATTTAAAGTTATTAATAACACTTATATAAAACAATAAATTTAAAGAAAAAACCTGCAAAAAAAAGCTTTTTTTGCAAACTAAAGCAGTATTGTTTTTTATTTTCTTACGATGTTTTTTATAAACATAAATCCCGCAGAGACACGATTTTTAAAAATCAGAGCCTTTGCGGGAAGTATAGTAAGGAGAAAATAACTTATCTAGTTGATAATTATTTTTTTGCTGCTTGTTTTTGAACCTTGCGTAATGCGTACAATATAAATTCCTTTTTGAATATTATTCACATTTATAGACGAATTAAGACTGTTCTTTTGTGAAAAAACTCTTTGTCCTAAAATTGATATTATTTCAATATTTGAAGTTTCATTTGAATCTTTCAACTGAATTGTAAAATGACCATTTGATGGATTTGGATAGATTGAAAATATGGCAGAGTCAAAATTTCCAGTTCCTAAATTGGCTAAAGTATGACTTCCTAATCCGCTGCAAGTATCTTTAGGATACACATCCCATTCTGCAGCTTTATCAAAAATAGTGTTTGGTGAAGAAACCGTTGGTTTTCTTCTTAAAGTTTCGTCAATAGAAAAATTAGCAGTATTGCCTAAAGTACCAATTATATCAATCAAAACATCATTTTTAAATAATCCTACAGGATCATTTCCGTTAAACTGAAGTTCAGTTGCACCGCTTGATAAATTAGCACTTGCCGGAGCAAAACAAGCTGCAGCTGCCTGACTGTATGCAATTACATACGATGCCCCATGAGCTAATGTTCCCGTTAATGCAAGTCCGGAAGTTGATGTCCACGGACCGGCGCCATTAACCTGCTTTTTGATAGCATATTTAGTTAAATCGACTGTGTTTCCTGTAAAATTTGAAATTTCTAAGTATTTATTGTTTCCAGAACCTTCAACATATTCGGTGAAGAAAATTTCATTCGTAACAGTACCGCCGCCTCCGGATGATGCTTCAGTTGTAGTTCCATTTACAGAGGTGCTTTGAGTAGAAGAATTGTTGGATGCGTCTTTTGCAATTACATAAAAAGAATAGGTTGTCGAAGGTGTTAATCCTGATATTGTTGCAGTAGTACTCGTTGTATTTTGTTTAAAAACATTGTCTACGTAAATCGCATAAGCTGCAATTCCTGAATTATCTGTCGAAGCCGACCAGCTTAAACTTATTGAGTTTGAAGTGCTTTGTGTAACCGTTAAGTTTTGAGGTGTAGTTGGAGGTGTAGTATCGTCTGATTCAGTTGTCCAGATTTGATTTACATATTCCGGATGATCAATAAATGGATTTCTGTTGTTCTGACGTGCATAAATAGCATTGTTTCGCTCTATTTCTCTCGGACTTACAGGATCTTGTGTATGCCAGGCTAGAAGAATATTTAAGAAAGCTGCTGTAAAAACTTTGTTTGAAGTTCCGTTAAACATTGGATATGAATATCCGGCAATTGTATTTTCATATCGTGTTGCAAAATAAAAATACATTCGGGCAATATCGCCCTTAAATTCATCAATTGGTTCAAAAACAGTTCCTGAATATCCCGCAGTAGCATTTGCACCTAATTTGCTTCCGTTTAAAGAGGTATAAGTTGGATTATTTACAACGCCATGAGGGTAATTCGAGCGCATTCCGTTAACCTTTCCATCTGTTGGGGTAATAAAATGAGCATCGGCCACCATTGGTGATTTTTCGTCAAATACAGATTGTGGAATGATGTGTTCTCTGTTATAACAATCACCTTCTTTAACATAATTACCACATCTTTGAGTAGTGGCAATGCTGTAGCTGTAAGGATCTGTTCCTGTTGGATTTTCAGAATACATGTCTAAAACCGTACCGTCATTTTCATAAAAATGATCAAGGTCTGATGTGGCATACGTTACATAAAGTCCGCCATATCCATTATCGGTGTGATCTTTAATAATATTGTACAATTGCGTTTTTAATGCATAGCCGGTTCCTGTTGCCGTATCATAATATCCAGTAGGGATTTGTGAAAAAGCAGATGTAAAAACCAGTAAAAAAAGAAAAAAGTAGTTTTTTTTCATAAATAAGCAGGTTGAAATTGTGACTTGAAGTCTTAAAATAAATAGGTTTAATTCTTAGGACAAGATTACAGTTTTAAAGAAAAAAACATGTTAACTGATGATTATGTTTATGTTTTAAACATAAAATGCAGACTATGAAAACAAAGTCTGTGCTGACAATTTCAAAATACGTATTTAAACTTTTAATTTTATTTAGAAGGGAAGTCTTTACTCTGGTATGCACCCAAATCCGGAGGTGAAGTTCTTGTGATTCCTAAAATATCTAATGGAATTATATAAGCCTGATTTCCTTTCGCGAAAGCGGCAGAAGTTTTATCAATATTCAATTGGTTTTTAGAAACATTATAATATTTCGGATTTTCATTTAGAATAATATTGTTATAATGCTCTGTATCGGTTTTAAATTGATAATCAGCATTTGTTGTAGTGCCGAATCTTAGCAGACAGTTGTTGAGCTGATATACAAATGCAGTATTTGCACTTTTCTCTAAATTAAATTCATTCGTGCTTGAACCATAAATAATACAATTATTAAAAGCTGCATTTGTAAGCGGATTGGTTTCTGGAACTGCTCCAGATAAACGATTACTTAAGTTAACGGCAAAATGAGAACTATTTGACCAATTGTTATTAAAAGTACAATGCGTAAAAGTATAATTACCGCCATAAACACAAGATAAACTGGCAATTCCGGCATAATTTATAACGATATTTTCGCCGTTAATCTGTGTGTTTTGAGCTAAAATTCCGTATTCGACACAATTGTAAATCTGTGTATTTTTAATTTCAACGGTATTAACAGGATTTTTAAAATCTAACCCAATAACGGCATTTTTTAAAGTTAAATGATTGATTGAATGATTTGTGCTTCCGTTAGAAAAAATAACAGAATTCCATTGTCCGGGAATAGCAGAATAAAGAGATTCTAAACGATCGCCTTCAAAAATAACTTCGTTTTCGAGTTTTTCGGTTGTTGAAGTTTTTCCGTTTATTTCCAGAGAGGCTTTATCACTGACATATAAACCTGAATTAGCATGAAAATGAACTCGCGCTCCAGCTTCAAAAGTTACGGTTTTATTTTCCGGCACTCCGGCATATCCATAAATTACATACGGTTTTTGATTGGTAAAAATCAATTCGTTTCCGTTTTCCGGATCATTTTCGTTAAGATAAAATCCGTCAACATCTTTTCCTTCAATCTGGATTTTTTCCTTTGTCCCGTCGGCATTTTGTTTTGGAAATAAAAAAACGGCGTCCTGAATTAAAGTTACCAAAGCAACTTCCTGAAGATTTGCGCCGCTGTCAAACTGAATTTCATCAGTATATAAAAAATCAGTTGGATTAGCGTCAGTAATATCAGCAGTAGTTTCTATAAAAATGTACAAACTGTCTTTTGCTAAAAGCGTTACATCTTTAAAAATTTTTCCGTTGTTGCCGCTCATTCCGTCAACTGTCATTCGGTATTTAGAACTTAACCCTTTTTTAAGTTGTATAATCGGAATCGAAATATCGTCTTTACTTCGGTTATACACTTTTAATTGATAGGTGCTTGAACCGATATTTTTAAAAACGGTATCTAAATAAACGGTATCTCTCGAAAACTTTAAATCTCCAGAACTGGCAACAGTATCAAAATCAGTTCTGCAAGAACTGAAAACTAAAATTAAACCCAGAACCAAGATTGTAAAGTATTGACGCATTTGAATTTGTTTGTTTTTTGTTACAGATTAATAGGATTGAAATGATTTTTTTCGCCGCGAACTCTACAAATTATATTGAAATAAAATTCGCGAAAATCCCTGTAATTAACTGTTGTATTTTTAAAATCCTTTAAATCTGTGTAATCTGTGGCAAAAAAATCAGCCAAAGATTGATTTTGATTGTTTTTGTAAAAATAGCAAAAAACTGACAAGTTTATAAATGATTTTTAATTTTAGAATCTGATTTTTCGATTTGTGTCTTATCTTTCTTTAATTTTACGATTTTAAAGTTTATTTTAATGAATTATACAAAAGAGCAGATTTTAGCGCGCTGTAATGAGTTTTCTAAAAACACATTAATGGAAACGCTGAAAATTGAATATATCGACGCAGGCGAAGATTTTTTAACTGCAAAAATGCCTGTAAATCCAAGTGTTCACCAGCCAATGGGATTACTGCACGGAGGCGCTTCTGTTGCTTTGGCAGAAAGTGTGGGCAGTGCGGCTTCTTTCTTCTTTATCAATCCAAAAGAACAGGAAGTAAGAGGAATCGAAATCTCGGCAAATCATTTAAAAAGTATTCGCGAAGGTTATGTTTTTGGTACAGCCAGAATTATCCATAAAGGAAGAAGCCTTCATCTTTGGGAAATCAAAATTACAGATGAAGAAGGAAATCTGGTTTCGCTTTGTAAACTGACGAATATGGTTTTAGACAGAAAGAAAAGTGAATAAATTATGAATCCATTTTTCTTAAAATTTAAAAATCATAAAGAACAAAATTTACCTTTTGTACTTTATTCAAAACCCAATTCTGGAAATCTTATTGGTTTTTTACAGCAAAATGATACTTTACATCAAGTTGCAGATTATACAGAGAAAGGATTTGTTTTTGCTTCTTTTGATGAAAAACAGCTTGTTTTAATTCCGGAGAACGAATCGGAAATTATTACTTCACAAAAAGAAATCACTGCATTTGAATCTTTTGAAACAGATGATTTAAATTTAGATGCTGCAGCTAAAACGCAATACGAAAGTTTAGTTGCAAAAGGCGTTGAGGCTATTAAAAATGAAGAGTTTAAAAAAGTAGTTTTATCAAGAAGCGAAAAAGTCAATTTAGCTGAATTTGATTTTATTGAAACCTTTCAGCATTTGATTCAAATTTATCCTGCTACTTTCTGTTATTGCTTTTTTCATCCAAAAGTTGGATTTTGGATGGGAGCAACGCCTGAAAAACTTTTAAAAGCAAACGGAAATGTTTTTGAAACCATGGCTTTGGCCGGAACACAAAAAGATAATTCTGAAACTGAAATAGTCTGGCAGCAAAAAGAAAAAGACGAACAGCAGTTTGTAACTGATTTTATTGTAAAAAGACTGAGAGAATTTACGGCTTCGGTTGTAGTTTCTGAACCGTACAGTTTAAAAGCAGGTTCTATCTGGCATATTAAAACGGATATTTCGGGAGTTTTAAAGGAGAATTCAACTTTAGAAGAAGTTATTGATACGCTTCATCCAACTCCTGCTGTGTGCGGACTTCCAAAGAAAAAAGCAAAAGCATTTATTATCGAAAACGAGAATTACGATAGAACTTTTTATACCGGATTTCTGGGTGAATTAAACAGCAGTTTTACTGGAAATACTGTTAGTTCTGATTTATTCGTAAATTTACGAAGCATGCAGATTCTGGATAAAACAGCCATTTTATACATGGGATGCGGCATAACTAAAGAAAGTATTCCCGAAAAAGAATGGGAGGAAAGCGTCAATAAATCGATGACGATGAAAAGAGTATTGAGAGTTATGAGTTAGAAGTTATGAATTATGAGTTTACAGTCGCAGTCGCAGTTTGCAGATACTGAGACTAAAAACTGAGACTGAAAACTGAGACTGCGACTCAACCTGAAACAAAACAAACAAAAAACAAAAATGAAATTAGACATATTAGCCTTTGGCGCACATCCGGATGATGTAGAATTAGGTTGCGCCGGAACAATTTTAAAAGAAGTTTCCCTTGGGAAAAAAGTAGGTATTGTAGATTTAACCCGCGGCGAACTAGGAACTCGAGGTACAGCAGAAATTAGAGACGAGGAAGCAAAAGATGCCGCAAAGATTCTGGGAGTTCTTGTGCGCGAAAATCTGGCAATGCGTGATGGATTTTTCGTTAATGATGAAAAACATCAATTAGAGGTTATAAAAATGATTCGAAAATACAAACCTGAAATTGTATTATGCAACGCAATTGATGATCGTCATATTGATCATGGTAAAGGAAGCAGATTAGTTTCTGATGCTTGTTTCCTGTCTGGTTTAATGAAAATCGAAACTTCAATCGACGGAGAGAACCAGGAAGCCTGGAGACCAAAAGTTGTATACCACTATATTCAGTGGAAAAATATTACTCCAGACTTTGTAGTTGATATTACTGGTTTTGAAGAAAAGAAAATTGAAGCGGTTATGGCATATAAAACCCAATTTTACGATCCGAATTCAAAAGAGCCTTCAACGCCAATTACAAGTAAAAACTTTTTTGAGAGTTTAAATTATCGTGCGCAGGACTTAGGAAGACTGGTTGGTAAAGATTTTGCAGAAGGATTTACAGTTGAAAGGTGTTTGGCAGTCAACAGCTTAGAAAATTTATTGTAATTTTTTCATTTTTTTCTTTGTAGAACTCAACCTTTGTTATATATTTGCACTCGCTAAGCAAAAAAATGGTGGTTGTAGCTCAGCTGGTTAGAGTAGCGGTTTGTGGTGCCGCGGGTCGCCGGTTCGAACCCGGTCAGCCACCCAGATTTAAAGCCTTGAAGAAATTCAAGGCTTTTTTTGTGCGTTTAATTTTTTGAACCATTGTCCTGTCGTTAAGAGGAAATAAAAAAAGCATGACGGTTAAATCATGCTTTTCGCGGTTATTATAATTTGGTTTATGTATTATCAGATTTCCTCAAAAGTAGTTCCTTGTTTAATATCTCCAGTTTTGAAGCCTTTTTTAAACCAGTACATTCTTTGTTCAGATGTTCCGTGAGTAAAAGAGTCGGGAACAATTTGTCCCTGCATTTTACTTTGTATAGCATCATCACCAACAGCATTTGCTGCACTTAATGCTTCTTCGATATCACCTTCATCTAAATTTTTCTCATTATAATGTGCCCAGACTCCGGCATAAAAATCGGCTTGTAATTCTAAAGCAACCGAAAGTTTATTCGCTGCAGCCTGACTTTTTCCTTGCTGATCTCTGTGCATTTTGGCAGATGTTCCTAAAAGTGTCTGCACATGATGACCAATTTCGTGTGCGATTACATAGGCAATTGCAAAATCGCCTCCTTTTGCACCAAATTTTGTTTTAAGTTCTTCAAAGAAACCTAAGTCCATATATACTTTTTGATCTGCGGGGCAATAAAATGGTCCGGATGCTGATGAAGCACCACCACAAGAAGTTTGAACAGAGCCTCTAAAAAGCACTAATTTTGGGTTTTTATAGGTCATTCCATGTTCTGCAAATATTTTTCCCCAAATGTCTTCATTATCGGCCAGAACAACTTTTACAAATTGTCCCATTTCTTCATCTTCTTTGCTCAATGGAGCAGCAGCTTCAGTTTGTGTTTGTCCGCCTTGCATCTGCTCCAAAATTGGTGCTATCTGCTGGCCGGTTTCGCCTCCAAAAACATTTAGTAATAAAATGATAATTCCAATAATACCACCTCCAACAGCAACTTTTCCGCCAGAAATCGATCTTCGGTCTTCTACGTTATCACTTTGTCTTCTGCCTTGCCATTTCATAGTATATTCTTTTTAAGCTTTTTATGTTTTTTATTGTACGAATTTATGTAATTTTTAGGAAAAACTTATAATTAAACGAGAATTTAGTTTGAATTATTTCAGCCATTTTTCCAAAGTTTCTTCTACAGTACCTTTCATGATAGGTTTAGAAATATAATCGTCCATTCCGGCTGATATGCATTTGTTTCGTTCTTCTTTTTCGGCACCTGCTGTCACTGCGATTATGGGGATATTTTTGCCGCTTATGGTATTTCTAATAGCCTTTGTGGTTTCGTAACCGTTCATAATTGGCATTTGTATATCCATAAAAACTAGATTTGGATTAATGCTTTCAAATTGTTTTACAGCCTCGTAACCGTTTTCACATTCAAATATAAAAGCATTTTGATATAGATTTTTTACAATTGTTTTTAAAAGCAGCATATTAACCTTATTGTCTTCGACAATCAAAAAGCGTATGCTTTTACTGCTGGCTTCGTTTTTATCTAAATCAGATTTTAAGCTGATGCCTTTAAGTTCGCTGTTGTATTTTTCGTTAATGCTTTGATTGCTGGTTTTTAAATTTAAATCGAAGAAAAAGTTACTTCCTTCGCCAATTGTACTTTCCAGCTGTAATCGGCTTTCCATTAATGCTAAAAGCTGGTTGGATATAGTTAAACCTAAACCGGTTCCTCCAAATTTTCTCGTTGTAGAGCTGTCTGCCTGCGAAAAAGCTTTAAAAATTTTCTTTTGGTTTTTTTCCATGATACCAATTCCGGTATCAATTACAGAAAAACGGATGGTGCAAAAGTTGTTTTTTGTTTTTGATAAAACCGAAACATTCAGTTTTATAGAACCTTCGTTGGTAAATTTTACTGCGTTTGATAGCAGGTTTATCAAAATTTGTTTAATCCTGACAATATCTGTCCAAATGTATTTTGGAACATCATGATCTACATTGAGTTCTAATTGCAGACTTTTTTGATTGGATTCAAAAACAATTAAATCAAATACCTGACCGAGTACTTTTTTAATATCATATAAATCGATAAAAAGCTCCAGTTTTCCAGCTTCGATTTTAGAGAAATCCAAAATATCATTGATAATTTCAAGCAGCGAATGTGCCGATTGATTAATTGTTGTCATGTATTTTTCCTGAATTTCTTCAAGTTCAGTTTTCATCAATAAATGCGTAAAACCTATAATACCATTGAGCGGTGTTCTAATTTCATGCGACATATTAGCCAGAAAATCAGATTTAGATTTGTTTGCGGCTTCTGCTAATTGTTTGGCTTTAATAGCATCTTCGGTTTCTTTTTTATTGGTAATATCAAAATAAATCCCGCCCACAAACTCAATTTCGTCGCCTTTTTTAATTACGTCTCCAAATTCTTCAACCCAGATATATTCACCGGTTTTTCGTTTAATTCGGTAAATATTATGCAGAGGCATTCCGTTTTGAAGATTATCAATTTGATTATTAATAACTTCATCGCGGTCATCATGATGTATGAGTGATAAAAATGATAGATTATTTTCTATAAATTCAACTTTAGAATAGCCTGTAAGATTTTGGATTTCATCATTTAAAAAGATTTTGGTAGAAAAAGCATCAAATTTTGACAAATAGACTGTTCCCGGAATATTGTTGGCGATTAACTTGAATTTTTCTTCGCTTTCAATAATTTTAGATTCGTTTCTGTTTCTTTCTAATGCAGATGAAATATTATTGGCTAAAACCTGAAAAATGTAAATTTCTTCTTCCAGCCATTTTCTTTCTTCAGAACAATCATCAAAACCAATAAATCCGGTAAATATATCGTTTATATAAAGCGGAAGTATTAAAATAGATTTGATCTCATTGTTGATTAATAATTGTTTAAAAAACGAATCTTCGAGTTTTCGGGTAAAAGTGTTTACAATTCGTTTGTTTTTTGCCGCTTCAAAGATCTCTTTTAAATTGTCTTCGGTCATATGGCGCAAAGGCGTTATCTGATGCGTTATGCCTTGTCTGGACCATTTGTATTTTTGAGTTACGGTATTGGTAGAAAAATCTCTTTCATAATAAAACATATGATCTGCTTTTGAAGCTTTTCCAATTATATCATATGTTTCCTGAAACATCTGTTGTGTCGATTTGCTTAGTAAAAACTTTTCTGTACAAAGAGAAAGTGCGGAGAGGAGCTGACTTTTAAATTCTAATCGTCGTTCTGTTTCTAAACGCATCTGCATCGAAATGGCGAGTGAAATCACATCAGAAATCGTTCGGGCATAGTTAATATCTTCGTTATCCCAATCTCTTTGTTCTTCTGTGCTTTCGAAACAAACCACGCCGGCTAATTGTCCGCTTAAGAAAACCGGAACATCCAGCATCGATTTGATATGATTTTTTGTGAAGTAAAGCTTTTGAAATTCAGAAGTTTCTAATTTGTTAAAAACATCAGGCGCATTTATTATCGCTTTGTTTTTTAAGGTTTCAAAATAGATAGGATATGATTCTTCGTCTAAGATGTTTTTATCTGTTACGTTTTGGTTGTCAATGCTGTATAAGTTTTTACAGCTGATTAAATCTTTATTGTATTTCCAAAAACTAACTCTGTTGGATTTACTTACTGTCGAAGCTTCTTTTATGATATAATCGATAACGGTGTTTAAATTATCGTAAGTGCTAAAATCTGTGGTCGATAATTTTTTGGTAGAATTGTTATAAGCTTCAATCTTTTCAAGACGCCTTTTTTTCTCGTTTTCGGCATTTTTTATTTCGGTAATATCCCTTGCAATACCTGCAAAACCAATTGTTTGTCCTAAATCATTTTTGCGGATGATGATTTTTTGCGAAATCCAGAGTTCGAGCCCGTTCTTCTTTACAATAGGAAGTTCAATAATAGGAAATTTATAACCGTTGTTTTCAAAGTTTTCATAAAAATCGACCGCACTCATCGAATAATTTTCATGAATAAAATTGGAGTAATGTTTTCCAACTATTTCATTTTCTGAATAACCTAAAACAGAATAAGCAAATTCATTTATAAAGGTAAAATGTCCATCGGCGTCGACTTCAAAAATAATATCTGTTGCCGTTTGAATTAAGTTTTTGTATTGGTCCTGAACAAGAATTTGTTCTGTAACATCCTGGCCTATACTAATAATGAGGTCGTCAGAAAATTTTTTGTCTTTCCATTGAATGTATTTATACTCTCCGTTTTTGCTTTTTAATTTTCGGGTATAAATCTTGTTTTCATGATGATGAATGGGGTGGATATTCGCATTGTATTTATCACCTTTTGTAAGTTTCCAGAAATTTAATCCCATGACTTCTTCCGGATAATATCCCAGGATTGGCTTTACGGTTTCACTGCAAAATAAAATTTCTCCCTTTTGATCTGTGGCAATTGTTAATGAATTTCCTTTATGTACAATTTCATTTGCAAATCTAAAATTGTCCCTATTGTTTAATAATACAGCATATTTAACTTGGTTGATGATGAAAATTAATATGCAGAAATTAATTAATAAGATAGATGATTTTATTGGAATTAGATGAAAGGTTACCGTTAAAATCAGGAATGTAAATACGAGTGCTACGAAAAACCAATAAACTTTTATAGGCTTTAAGATGTTATAAGAAAAGAAAAAGGAGATTAAAAAAACTATTATGGGAACTACATCATTGGAGAGAAAAACAATATTGTAGCCTACATAACTAATGTAAATAAAAAAGCAAATAATAAAAATGCGCTGAATTCTGTCGCGGAGCCATTTTATTTTATCGGTTATGAGATAACATAAAAGTACCGAAATACCAATTGAAACATTTATCGTTAACAGACTCTTTGGCCTGATTTTAAATATTTCGTTTATAATTTCGATTACAATAACAGCAATTCCAAAAAATAAAATATAAAGCTGGTATTCTCTGGCAACCGTTTCGGCTTCTTTCTTTTTCTCAATGAAATTACCAATTTTTGCCTTTATCCGAAAGAATTGGTAAACTAATAAAGATAAAAATCCCAGTAATGAGAAACCCAGAACGATGAGTTTAGGATTGTTGTAAAAAATAATATCTGAGCGGAAAACGTACCAGTTTGTCATAATTGATTTTAAGGTATTGCCAAAACCGGCAATACCTGAAACCAAGAAATTGAAAAAACTATAGTTTTCTACCATAGATTTTGGGGATGTTTTTGGTTTAGTAAATTATATTTTAAAAACTCTGAATAAGAGTTGGTTAAGCTCTTGTTTTGTTTCAGAATTTTTTGGTTTTATTCTAAATCCGATCTTCCAATCGAGTCAATAGAATCCTGCTGTTCTTCTTCATTAAAAATTGAAAAGTAAGCAGAATAGGTTACTGACGAATTAAAAACTACCGTAAAGATTACTCCAATACAGCAGCCCACAAGTCCTACTAATGATCCAAGAAATCCAACTATAAAAAGAAGGAAAATGGTAACTGGATTTTTACTTACCAAAACTAAACTTGATTTTATAGCATCGACAGCATTTAAATTTCCAAAAATGATCAGCGGAATTGTAAAGTATGTGAAAAAATTAATAAATAATGAAACTCCAGTTCCTAAATAGCCTATGCCTAAACTTTCTGTAAAATAAGAAATTCCGTTAGTAACAATTCCAATAATGAAAGCAACCGAAAACAATTGAAGAAAATATGGCGAACTGTAATAAGTAAATATTGTTGAAACATTAAAAGTTTCATCTTTATCTGCACAATCAGCCATTTTTAAAAAACCAGCACCTAGCGGCGCAAATAAGGCCGTGACTGCTGCAATTGAAGCAGCAGTAATAATTTGCTGTACATAACTTAGATTTTCAATTTTAAAATTTTCTATAAAATTTTCAGACAAACTCTGTACGCCGTAAAAAGCTACAGCTAATCCCATAATTACAGCACCAGCCACTACCGAAAACACAAGAATTATAAGTCCGGAGTATAAGGCAATTTTTTTGTAATTCTCAACAGCGTAATTAAATACAGTAGAAAAGTCTATTGAATAGCCATCTTTTTTGATGTCTTCAATCTGGTCAAGTGTAGATTTCATTTGAAAGGTAAAGTTGTTTTATATTTTCCGTTTTATGATAATAATTGCTTGACGTAAATATAATATTTTTAATCAATTCCGTATAAAAATCTACAAAACATTACGAAATTGTTTTCGAATCTTAAATCCAGTCTAAAATTCGTTTAATTGAGGTTAATTTATCTTTGTAAGGTGCATATCTCATTGGTAAATCGAGCCAGTTGCCTTTTTTTACAATTGCTTTATGATGCGAAAAAGTATCAAAGCTCATTTGCCCGTGATATGCTCCAATTCCGCTGTGGCCTACACCGCCAAAAGGCAGTCTTTTATTAGAAAAATGAACAACTGTATCGTTTATGCATCCGCCTCCAAAAGCGTAATTTGAGATTAATTTTTTTGTAAACGATTTATTTTCACTAAAAATATAAAATGCGAGAGGTTTTTCGTACTTGCTTATTACGTTATGAATTTCTGCTTCGGTTTCGTAAGTCAGAATTGGTAAAATTGGACCAAAAATTTCCTCTTTCATAACCGGACTGTCTAAACTTGGTTCTTCGATTAAGGTAGGTGAAATATAAAGTTTGTCGTGATTGGTCTCTCCGCCAAAAATTACTTTTTCGCGCTCAATCATCTGATCCAGACGAACCCAGTTTTTTGTGTTTATGATTCGGGCAAAATCAGGCGATTTGTCTATTTTCTTACCATAAGCATTTACAATTTCTTCCATTAGAAAAGAAATGAAATTGACTTTCATATTCTTCTGAATCAAAATATAATCAGGAGCAATGCAGGTCTGGCCCGCATTTATGAATTTCCCCCAAACGATGCGTTTCGCCGCTAATTTTAAATTGGCTGTTTCATCAATAACACACGGATTTTTTCCGCCTAATTCTAAGGTAACCGGAGTCAGATTTTCGGCAGCGGCTTTTGCTATAATTTTTCCAACCGAAACACTTCCGGTAAAGAAAATATAATCCCAGCGTTCTGCCAGTAATTTATTTGAAACTTCAACACCGCCTTCAAAAACTTCCACATGGCTGATGTGAAATGTTTTTTCGATTAATTTGGCAATAATAGAAGAAGTGTGAGGTGTAAGTTCTGAAGGTTTTAAAACTACTCGGTTTCCTGCAGCAACGGCTGCAATAAGCGGACACAAAGCAAGCTGAAAAGGATAATTCCAAGGAGCGATTACTAAAACATTTCCGTAAGGTTCTTTATAAATATAATCTGAAGAAGGAAAATTTAGAATAGAAGGGAGGACACGTTTTGGTTTTGCCCAGGAATTGATGTTTTTAATGGTATCTTTTAATTCCGAAATAACATAATTCGTTTCGGTTAGAACAGCTTCAAATTCAGGTTTTTTAAAATCATCATATAAAGCTTTTACAATTAGATCTTCATTTTTCTGAATGTTATATAATAACTTTTTCAGCGTTTCTTTTCGGTAACCAATGTCGTTTTTGAAGTCCATTTTGTGATCAGCTTGTTTTTTAGGATATGCAAGTTAATCGATAAAAATTAAAAAATTAACAATTTAATCATAAAAATCATACCGCATTCCAAATAGTTTCGTCTGGAACCGGGGCAATAATTGTGATATTTTCTTTTGAAACCGGATGAACAAAAACTAGTTTTCTCGCATGAAGATGAATACCTCCGTCTGGATTGCTTCGGTCTGCACCATACTTTAAATCGCCTTTTATTGGAGAACCAATTGCCGATAATTGCGCTCTAATTTGATGATGACGTCCTGTATGAAGATTGATTTCAAGAGCCGTATAATTTTGAAGTTCTTTGATGATTTTATAATCCAGACTTGCCAGTTTGCTGTCTGGAACTTCTTTTAAATGCGCTTTTGAAGTATTGTTTTTTTCGTTTCTTTTTAAATAATGAACCAGTTTGGCAGCAGCTTCTACAGGTTTATTTTTTACAACAGCCCAATATGTTTTTTTAGTTTCACGATTGCTGAACAATTCATTCATTCGTGATAATGCTTTGCTGGTTCTCGCAAAAACCACAATTCCGGTTGTAGGACGATCTAAACGATGAATTACACCCAGAAAAACATCGCCGGGTTTATTGTATTTGTCTTTTATGTATTCTTTTACAATATCAGATAAAGGTTTATCACCCGTTTTATCACCTTGTACAATATCGCCAACACGCTTATTAACCACAATAATGTGATTGTCTTCGTGAAGTATTTGCAGGTTATTTTTATCTGAAAGGATTTTCATAAGTAGACGGACTTTGATTTTTAGATTTTAGATTTCTGATTGTAGATTGAAAAAAGTTTGGCTAAAGCCTTTCGTGAACTTAAAAATATACCCCCAGCTAAAGCTGAGGGCTATTAAGTTTTGTTCAATTTAAAAAGCCTTTGAACCTTTGTCACTTTGGATCTTTGTCTCTAAAAAAAATCTCAGAACCTTAGAACCTTAGCATCTTTAAAAATTAATATTGCTCACTAGCATTAGGGAAATCGCTTGATTTTACATCAGCAGCATATTGACCAATTGCTTTAGTCATTTCTTCGTATAAGTTTAAGTAACGGCGTAAGAAACGCGGGCTGAATTCATTATTCATTCCTAACATATCGTGAATAACTAAAACTTGTCCGTCTACCGCACCGCCGGCACCAATTCCGATAACTGGGATTGAAATACTATCGGCTACTTTTTTAGCTAAATCAGCTGGGATTTTTTCAAGAACAACTCCAAAACATCCTACTTTTTCAAGCATTTGAGCATCTTCAATAAGTTTTTCAGCTTCTTGTTCTTCTTTTGCACGAACGCTGTAAGTTCCAAATTTATAGATAGACTGAGGCGTTAAACCTAAGTGGCCCATAACCGGAATTCCTGCGTTTAATATTTTTTTGATTGATTCTTTAATTTCTTTTCCGCCTTCTAATTTCACAGCGTGGGCGCCGCTTTCTTTCATGATTCTGATAGCAGAACGCAAAGCCTCTTTAGGATCTGACTGGTAACTTCCAAAAGGAAGATCAACCACAACCAAACCTCTCTCTACAGCGCGAACTACAGAAGAAGCGTGATAAATCATTTGATCTAAAGTAATTGGAAGAGTCGTTTCATGGCCCGCCATAACATTTGAAGCAGAATCTCCCACCAAAATTACATCGACTCCTGCGGTATCAACAATTTTAGCCATTGTGTAATCATACGCCGTAAGCATAGAGATTTTTTCTCCATTGCTTTTCATTTCAATTAATGACTTTGTTGTGATTCTTTTATAATCTTTTTTTGCTGTTGACATTTTAATTTTTTTTGATAATGTAAAAGTATTGAATAATTGTAAAAGGGGAATCAGCAATAAAAGAATATTTCGACAGAAAAAAGCTTTCCGTCTTTAAAAACTAATCTAAACTGACTGTCTTCCATTATGATAGAATAATTATGCGGTGATTTAAGCGAAGCTTCGATATAGGTTCCATATTTTTCAATGAAAGCTTTTTCGGACACCGAATTATCTAAAATTGTGTTTGGGTTTATGATGAATTTATTGTTTTCGTTGATGTAAACTTTTACGATTTCGGCTTGGTTTTTCTTTTCGTCAACAGAAACTTCTAAATCTGGATAGTAATAAAATAAATCACTTAAATAAATACCGCATTCGTCACCAACATTAGCTTTTTTTGCTGGTTTACCGAATGTTTTTACCAATTCAGTCTGTGATAAATACAAAGATTTTGTTTTAGTTCCTTTTAAGCTGAATTCTGCTTTTTTTGTAAAAGCAATAATTTGTTCCGGTAGTTTATGTTTTGCTAAACCTTTGGCAAGAGCCATATTCATTTCGGTTTCAGCAATTAATTTTGGATCGTTAATTTGCTTCACTACTTCGTAGTATCTTTGGTATGCAGGTTCCAGTTTAGAGTATTCGCTGTTCCATGCCAGTTCTACAATTCTTTCGCTTAGAGTTTTTCGCTCTGAAACCGCATTTACATCAAGGTTATCAAAATCTTTAATAAGCGTTTCGAAATTAGGTCTTAGACCAATAAATTTTCTTAACGTATATCTCGCATATTCTTCGTCGAAATTACCGTTTATGTTTACCCAGTCATCTTCATTTACAGGAACATAATCTACAGCAACGGGATCTCCGGTAAATAAAATTTCTTTAATTTTTGAGTTTTTATCCGGCAGTGCTCTGGCTTTTAGCCCGGCCACAAGAACAAACAAATGATTACCGCCATAATAAGCATCACCGCCTTCTAAAATAGGATTTTCGGCATCTTTTATTTTTACATCTTTTGCATTTAATCTGGTCGCAGCAAATTTTTCCTGAATATATCCTTCATTAAAATTATCTGCCTGAACTTTATACCATCCGTTTTGACTTTCAGATAACAATCGGACTTCTGCTCCGTATCTAAAATACCCTAGAAAAGCAGAAGAAGTATTGGGTGAAGTATAAAGTCTTGTATCTGAATTTAGAAAATAACGTTCCTGAGAATGCAATAAAACGGTGCAGAATAATGCAATTAAGAAGTAGATTTTTTTCATGAAGTGTTTGTTTTTTTGCCGCGAATTTCACGAATTTACACAAATTGTTTTTTACGAAACAGGAGATAAATTAGTGTAAATTAGTGAAATTCGTGGCAGCTTTATTCTTAGCAATCTGCCATGTTTACTGCCACGGCAAGACCTCCTTCAGAAGTTTCTTTGTATTTAGAATTCATATCTTTTGCGGTTTCCCACATTGTATTGATAACTTTGTCTAAAGGCACTTTTGCGTTTTTAGAATCAGTTTCAAGCGCCAGTTCAGCTGCATTAATAGCTTTTATGGCACCCATAGTATTTCTTTCAATACACGGAATTTGAACTAAACCGCCAATAGGATCACAGGTTAAACCTAAATGATGCTCCATTGCAATTTCGGCAGCCATTAAAACCTGAGCAGGAGTACCGCCCATTAATTCGCAGAGTGCCGCCGCAGCCATAGACGACGAAACACCAATTTCGGCCTGACAACCGCCCATTGCAGCAGAAATTGTTGATCCTTTTTTAAAGATGCTGCCAATTTCCCCGGCAACCATTAAAAATTGTTTGATTTCTTTTTCTCCGGCATCATGGTTTTCAATTACCATATAATACATTAAAACGGCCGGAATAACGCCTGCGCTTCCGTTAGTCGGCGCCGTTACAACTCGTCCTAAAGAAGCATTTACTTCATTTACGGCAAGAGCAAAACAGCTTACCCATTTTAAAATCTGACGGAATTTAACCTCGGTTTTTCTAATTTCTTCCAGCCACGATTGGGGATCGTTGTAATTTGATAAACCAATTAAATTTTGGTGCATATCAAAAGCTCGTCTGCGAACGTGTAAGCCGCCCGGAAGAATTCCTCCGGTATGACAGCCAATATACATACATTCAAGCATCGTATTCCAGATACGCATTAATTCTGAATGGATTTCTTCTTCAGAACGCATTGATTTTTCGTTTTCATACACAATTTCAGAAATCGATTTGTTTTCAGAAATTGTATAATTTAAAAGTTCAACCGCATTTTGAATAGGAAACGGAAATGCACATTTTATAACTTCTTTTATCTTGGCATTTTCGCGTTCTTCTTTCACAACAAAACCACCGCCTATGGAATAAAATGTAGATTCGTATTCTGAATCATCATTTTTATAAGCCGTAAATTTTAATCCGTTAGCATGGAAAGGAAGAAAATCTTTATTGAAAACAATATCCTGCAGAAAATAAAACGGAATTTTAAATTCATTTGCAAGATTTATTTCGTTTGTGTCTTCGATTGTTTTGATAATTCCGGCAATATTCTCAACCGGAATATATTCAGGATCCTGACCACTTAAACCAAGCATAACCGATAAATCTGTAGCATGACCTTTTCCGGTTAAGGAAAGTGATCCGTATAAATCGACTTTTACTCGTTTAATCTGGTCTAAAATCGACTCGCTTTTTAACTCTTCGAGAAAGCGTTCGGCAGCTCTCCACGGACCCAAAGTATGTGAGCTTGAAGGGCCAACGCCAATTTTAAGCATATCAAAAACAGAGATACATTCTTCCATTGTTCAATTTTTGTTAAGACAAAGATAATTGAATAATGCAATGATGGTTTAGTTTTGATTGTTAATCTTGCATATTTGTTAAAAAAAATATTAAATTTTAATAATTCGGCAACTAAATAAATTTAATTGTTTAATATGCGGTTTTCGTTTAAAGTTTGTGTTTTTTCGGTATTTTTGTAAGGATTCAAATGGGTAAATCTGTAATTTCTTTTGATTCTTCAGACTTATCTGTTTGTGTTAACTTCAAGGATTTCGTTTTAATGCTGTAAATGTCTTTTTACGAAAAATTTAGAATACCACAAGAAGATAAAATTACATTATGATAGAATTTTTCAAGCATTTTTTACACGAATTCGAACTCCCTCTCAACAACCCGGTATTGATTTTTTCGTTAATACTTTTCATTATTCTGCTGTCGCCCATTTTACTTAAAAAAATAAATATTCCCGGAATCATTGGTTTAATTATTTCTGGTGTTATCATAGGTCCTCATGGATTAAATATACTGGCAAAAAATTCTGCTGTAGATTTATTCTCGACAATTGGGCTTTTGTACATTATGTTTATTGCAGGTCTTGAATTGGATATGAACGAATTTAAAGCCAATAGAAACAAAAGTTTATTATTTGGTTTTTTTACATTCATTTTACCGCTCTCAATAGGTTTTCCGGTTTGTTTTTACTTACTGAAATACGATTTTAACGCTAGTTTTTTAACAGCAAGTATGTTTGCAACGCATACTTTGGTTGCGTACCCAATTGTGAGTAAACTTGGAATTGCAAAAAATCAGGCAGTAGCTATTACGGTTGGAGGAACAATTTTAACTGATACTGCCGTTTTGATTATTCTGGCCGTAATTATGGGAAGCGCTCAGGGAAGTTTAAACCAGGCGTTTTGGATTAAGTTAGGTGTATCTCTGGCAATTTTCTCTGCCATTATGTTTTTGGTTATTCCAAGAATTGCTAAATGGTTTTTCAAGAAACTGGAAAGTGAAAAACACGCCCATTATATTTTTGTTCTCTCAGTCGTTTTCTTTGCGGCATTTTTAGCCGAAGTAGCAGGAGTAGAGCCTATTATTGGAGCATTCGTTGCCGGTTTGGCATTAAATCCTTTAATTCCGCATTCATCAGCTTTGATGAATAGAATTGAGTTTATTGGAAATGCTTTGTTTATTCCGTTTTTCCTGATTTCGGTTGGAATGCTGGTTGATATCAGTGTAATTTTAAGCGGGCCTACAGCTTTAATCGTTGCCGGAACGTTGAGTGTTGTGGCTATTTTTGGGAAATGGATTGCAGCATTTTTTACACAGGTCGTTTTTAAATATACTAAAACCGAAAGACAGCTTATTTTTGGGTTGAGCAGTGCGCACGCGGCCGCAACTCTGGCTGTAATTTTAGTAGGTTTTAAAGCCAAAATTCTAGATGAAAATATATTAAACGGAACCATTATTTTAATTCTGATAACTTGTATTGTAGCTTCTTTTGCTACAGAAAAGGCGGCTAAAAAAATTGCAATCTGTGAAGAAGAAGTTTCTCATGAAGATGCCGGTAAAAATCAAATTCTAGATGAACATATTTTGATTCCGCTGGCAAAAACTTCGGCGACAGCCAGTTTATTAGATTTTGCACTTTTAATTAAAGATAAAAAATCATCAAATCCGGTTACGCTTTTAACGATTGTACCCAATAACGATCAGGCCGAAAAGAACATTTTAAAATATAAAAAAGCAGTTGATAAATTCGTAATTCAGGCTTCTGCTTCTGAAGTAAAAATTAACACAATTGCCAGAATCGATCATAATCCAGCAAGTGGAATCGCTAGGACTTCCAAAGAAATTATGTCGGATATTGTAATTGTGGGCTGGCCTAGAAAAACCGGTTTTATCGATAAAATCTTTGGAGAAAATGTAGATTCTATAATTAATAATGTAGATAAAAGTTTATTTATCTGCAGGTTCCAGAGAACTTTTATTGAAGAAAAAAGGCTGGTATTTATATGCCCGCCATTTTCAGAAAGAGGAGTTGGTTTTCAGGTATTATTACAGAAAATTTCAAGATTATCTCAGGAATTAAGTATTCCTATTGTAATTTATGCAGAATATAAAACGCATCAAACAATTCAGCAAATTGCAAATAATCTTCGATTGAATACTAAACTAGGATTTAAGAGCGTTATAGAGTGGGACGATTTTGAATCTATTTCAGATGAAATCCGCCAAACAGATTTAATCGTTTTTAATTTATCCCGAAAAGGGTCAGTTTCCTATCATTCAATCTTTGACAGGCTGCCTCAGAAATTTGAAAAATTCTTCAACGATAATAATATTATACTAGTTTATCCTCACGACGATCGAAAAGAAAGTGCCATGGATGCTTATGAAGATTTTACGGCTACGCCGTTAACTAAAAGTCTGGAAGCAATTGAGCAGATTGGTCGTGGTTTAGGAAGCATCTTAAAAAAAAGCTAGTATAAATAATTATCAGCATTAATAAATGAGACTAAAGTTTCCGTTAATAGTATTAACATTTTTAAGCTTCGCAGCGAATGCACAAAACAAAATGAAAAAAGTTGAAGAACTCATAGACAAAGCCGATCCGGGCTGGACTCTGGTTGAAGATTGGATTAAAACCGCACAAAATAAAGTAGAGATTTTACCTGCTGATGCTGCGAAAGCAAAAGAGGCTTTGTATAAGACACAAGTTACAACCCGTTCGTCAATGGGAGCGGTCGTTTTTAATACCGGCGGACTTTTAATTGATGACGGATGGATTAGGATTTTGGGTTCGGGAAATTCAAAATTTGACCGTACTCTTCCGGATTGGAACAAAGGAAAAACGTTTACTGAATTTGGTGAAACACCACCGTATTTATTAATTGCAGATGATGCTATTGGCGGTTTTTATCTTTTAAATGGAGGCGGACTAGGAACAGACATTGGCAAAGTTTATTATTTTTCTCCGGATAATTTAGAATACGAACCACTTGATGTTACGTATTCTGAGTTTTTAGGTTTTTGTTTTAATAATGACTTGGATAAGTTTTATGAAGGAAACAGATGGGACGGCTGGCGAGAAGAAGTCTCGAAACTAAAAGGCGATGAAGTTTTTAATTTCTATCCTTTTTTATGGACAGCCGAAGGAAGTGATATTAATAAAAATTCAAGAAAAATTATTCCCGTTCAGGAACAATACGGCTTGAATATCGATTTAAGAAAACAGCTTGGGTTTGAAAAGTAATTTCTAATAGGTATAAAATGAACCATAATATCAAGTCAATACGACCGTTTATTGGAGCTCAGGATTTTGAGGTCTCCAGAAGTTTTTATCGTGAATTAGGGTTTGAAGAAATAGTTTTAGAATCTAATTTTTCTGTTTTTAAATCTGGTGAAACGGCTTTTTATCTTCAGGATTATTACGATAAAAACTGGATCGAAAATACTATGATTTTTGTAGAAGTTGATGATGTTGAACGTTATTACAATGAACTTCTGGCTTTAAATCTTCCTGAAAAATATAAAGGAGCAAAGTTAACTCCAATACGATATTTAGACTGGGGAAGCGAATGTTTTCTGCACGATCCTTCTGGTGTTTTATGGCATTTTGGAGTGTTTAAAAAATAAAGGGCAGATTTAATTGAATTAAAAGAACCCCGATTATAAATTATCTCAAACAAAATTCGCCCAAAACTTTTGTATTGCTTTTACGCTGGTACCAGTCATTGTAAACCAATTCTAAGCTTTTTACATTAAATTCCCCAAAATCGTAATCACGATATTTTTCTGCGGTTTGTATTAATTTTTCTGGATCAAGAAGTTTTTCCTGAAAACGCATTACTGTGGCATGAGCAGTAGATATTCTATATCGGCTGTCGATGCTTTGCTGCAATTGAGAGTTTTTAAAATCTTCGCGTAGTTTATTTCGTAAATTATTTAAGGTTTCATCAGTTGGAAAACCCTGAATCATAATTGCAGAAGACGAAGCGGTAATTCCTTTAAACTGAATTGTAACTTTATCTACATCAACCAGACTTTTACAGATAAGCTGAATATAATCGTTTGGAGAAATATGGTTTAAATTAAAATTTTCTGAACAGGAAATAATCGACATTACGGTAATATGAATATCAGAATCAGGATAATAATACTGTTCTGGTTCAACTTGTTTTAGTTCATTCAATAAGACTTGGATATTTGCTTTGATTTCATCGCTTGGGCGAATGAGCAGAGTAATGCCAAATCGGGAATCAGATTCGTTTTTAATTTCAGTATCAATAGAATATTTTCCTGTCAAAATACTTTTTGAAGAAGTTGTATATAATTGATTATAATGTTCAGTTAAATTCATTTATGATTATTTCTTTTTTGCTTTTTGAAGATTTTCCTGAACTCTAAATTTTACAATTTTTGTAATTAAATCATAAGGCATAGGCTGATTTAAAGGAAACTGAACAGAACCTTTTCCTGATTTGTATTTTGAAAGTTCTGCCGCAAAAGCCTCGTGACCGCTTGGCAGTGCATATAAACCAATATGATTTTTAAAAGCGGCAAAATAGACTACAATTCCATTTTGGTCAAAAGCCGGCATCGAATAACTTATTTTCTCTTTGGCTTCTGGCGCAGCTTTTTGGATTGTCATTCGAACTTTCTCTAAAATTTCCTGAACATCATTTGGAAATCCTCCAATGTATTCGTCGATATTTTCGGGTTTTTTCGTTTCCATGAGTTTTGTTTTTTTGTTTCGGTTTCAGGTTTAAAGTTGAAACTAAAAAAACTTGAAACCTGAAACTTTTTTAAGCCAATCCTTTCGGAAAGCGATCCAGAACTAAATTTAACTGTAATTGATGTTCTAAATATGCTTTTGCTCCGGCTAAAACTAAGGTAAAACCTTCTGTAGAGTTGCGAACCTGATCGATTATTTTATCTGAATCGCCATGAAAACCAGAATTGGTTATACTTACAAAAGTTTCGTTTTCGTTTAACGGAGTAAAAGTCCATTCTACCAAAGTAGTTTCATCTGGATTTCCCCATTCTATGACAATTTTTTTATTTTCCTGCAAAACCAATGTTGTAACCGACAGTGAAAAACCATACATTTCCCAAGTCCATTCAGTTTTTTGATTTTCTTCTAATTTACCCGAACCTTTTGTAAACCAAAATTTACGTGTGATTTCGGGGTTTATAAAAGCCTGAAAAACTTCTGAAACAGGTTTTCTTATCAGCATTTCGGCCTTTGCATATTTGTTGTTTTCTGTTTTCATTTTTTTATAATTAAATATTATTTGTAGAAAGAAGGAAATGTAAAGATAATTCTAAATTTTTACTTTAACTTTTGATTTACAGAATTGTAAGTTATGATTTTTCTTTGTCAATCCATTTTCCAACCGTTGGCGGAATATAATTTCTCATTTTATTCAATAAATCCTCAATGTTATCGCTTACTAAAACCATTGAAGCGTTTACATCTTTCAATAAACCTTTTTCAACCATAACTTTAAGAAGTTCAATAAGTGCATCATAAAATCCGTCTATGTTTAAAATAGCAATAGGCTTTTTATGAAGTCCTAATTGTGCCCAAGTAAGCATTTCAAAAAGCTCTTCGAGAGTTCCAAAACCTCCGGGAAGTGCAATTACACCATCACATAAATCATTCATTTTGGTTTTGCGTTCGTGCATGCTTTCAACCAAAATTAATTCGGTTAAACCTAAATGTGCTATTTCTTTTGATCTTAAAAAATTAGGAAGCACACCAATTACTTTTCCTCCTGCATTTAAGGCTCCGTCTGCAACAGCGCCCATTAAGCCTACGTTTGCGCCTCCGTAAACCAATTCTATATTTTGTTCGGAAAGCGTTTTTCCTAAAGCTATTGCCTGTTCTTCATAAATTTTTTCAGTGCCAAAACTTGAAGCACAAAAAACGGTTATTCTTTTCATTTTTGTTTTTTTTATTATTTTGAAAAGCAAGAGGTAAGATAATCTAGAAGGTCAAAATCTTTCCTCTTGCTTCTTATTTCAAGTCTCATTATTTCTTCAATTCATATTCAAAATACGGCGTATCAACACCATTTACCTTAAATAGGATATCATTAATTTTTTCTGCTCCGAGTTTTAAAACGGCTTTCTGCGAACGAAAATTTTCTGCTCCAACATGAAAAAGCACCGAATTAACATGCTGAAAAGCATAATCAATCATTAATTTTTTGTTTGCTTTGTTATACGGTCCGCCCCAATATTTTCTGGTTATAAAAGTATAGCCAATTCCAACGCTTGATTTTTCGGGATTGTAATCATAAAAACTGGTTGTTCCTATTATCTCATTGGTATGTTTATCAAGAATTAAGAACGAACCTTTTGTAATTATGATATCAAAAAAAGTTTTAAAAGCCTCTCTTTCATGTCGGTTTTTTGCAGGATTCTGTTCCCAAATCAGCGGATCAGAAGCTGCTTCAAATAATGCTTCAAAATCTTTTTCCTTTAACGGGATTAGTTTTGTGAGTTCATTTTCTAAAACTTCAGGCTGTAAATTGAAATTTGATATCATGATTTTTGGTTTTTCTGTTAGTTTTTTGTCTGCTGATTAATGCATTTAGGGGCTCTAAATCTTTTTGATCTGAACGCATGAAACATTCTCCATTTTAATCTGTTTTCCTGTTTTTTTCAATAAACCGGTTTTCAAATCTCTTTTAAAAACAATTACATTTCCGGTAAGCACATTCGATGCAGCCAAAAATTTTCCGCTTTCGTCTATTGCAAAAATTCTAGGATGTTTTCCTAAAGTAGACTGGTAACCAATGTTTTTTAGCAGTCCATTTTCGTCAATAGAGAAAATAGCAATATTGTTTTCTTTTCCACGATTTGTGGCATACAGAAATTTTCCATCTGGAGAAATATGAATGTCCGAACTTTCAAAACCTTCTTTTATTTTATCTGGATGTGAAGCAATACGCTGTATTTTATTTAAAACGCCATTATCATAATTATACACACTTATCTGCCCAGCCATTTCTTCAATACAATAACCCCATTTTTGATTAGGATGAAAAGTAAAATGCCTTGGTCCGGCTTCTAAATCTGTTTTTGTAAACGGGTTTTGGGTTTCGATTAAAGGTTTTTTCTGAGAAGCATCAAAGGCATAACAACGAATTTTATCTGCACCTAAATCGGGTAAAAACAAATAATCGCATTGCGGAGAAAATACTGCCGAATGTACGTGAGATCTTGTCTGTCTGTCTTTGTTTACGCTTCCGTCTGTATATTGAAAGTTCTGCGCAATTGAATCTATTTTTCCATTTTCTAAAAGAGGATAAACCGAAACGCTTCCTTCTGTATAATTTGCATTTGCCAGCCATTTACCGCTTTTGTGAACGCTTACATATACCGGATTTTCTCCGCCGCTTCTCTGGCTGTTTAAAAATGTCAGTGTTTTATTGTCGGGATTAAACTCAAAACTGCTCACGCTTCCTGCATTTGGTGTTTTAGTATCTGTACAGGCATACACATATTTTCCGTTTGGAGAAATCGTTAAATAAGACGGATTTATAATGTTTTTTGCAGCCGTTACTTTCGTAAGTTTTCCATTTAATGTATCCAATTGATATATCTGGATCGCTTCTGCAGTTTTATCGCGGTTATACGATCCCAAAAAGACATAAGTGTTTTGCGAGAAAGCATTAAATGTTAGTAAAAAGATTAGCAGTAAGAAGTTTATTTTGGTTTTCATTTTTGGTTTTCAGGTTTCAAGTTTCAGGTTTTCAGGTTCCAATTATAATTCATAATTAACCATTCATAATTCACAATTAATTAACCCCTTTCCACCATTGTTTAAATTGTTGATTTTCGTTTTTTAATTCGACTAATTCGCCAATCATTGGTGTAATTAACGGAATTGGTTTTTCGCTCAAACTATTTAATTCTGTTACTCTTATCAAAGGTTCGTCCCAGGAATGAAGCGATAAAGCAAATTTTGAAGAATGAACCGGAAAAACTCTTTTTGCATGTAAGTCTTTCATCGCTTTTATAACATCTTCGGGCATGTTATGAATGTATTTCCATTTTTCGTTGTATTGGCCGTTGTCGATCAAAGCAATATCAAACGGGCCGTATTTTTCTCCAATTTCAGCAAAATGCTTGTCATAACCGCTGTCTCCGCCCAAATACATTTTAAAGTCTTTAGTTTCTAAAACAAAAGAAGTCCAAAGTGTGTTGCAGCGTTTAAAACTTCTGCCGGAAAAATGTCTTGAAGGAGTTGTATGTAATGTTAGATTTTCATCTAATTCAATTTTTTCAAACCAGTCTTTTTCAATTACATTTTCTGTTGGAAATCCCCAAAATTCAAAATGCGAACCTACACCAAGAGCCGTAATTACTTTTTTTGTTTTGGGTTTTAATTTAAGAATGGTTTCATAATCTAAATGATCATAATGATCGTGTGTAATCAATAAATAATCAATTTCCGGAAGATCATCAACAGTATAGATATCTGAACCTTTAAATGACTTTGTCGTTCCCGAAATAGGAGAGGCATTGCCGCTAAAAACAGGATCGATTAAAAAACGTTTTCCTTCAAGCTGAATAAAATAAGAAGAATGTCCAAACCAAACCAAAACATCCTCTTCTATAGATAGTTCATGCAGATTGGTTTTTACAGACGGAATTAAATCGGTTGGGATTTTTCGTTCTACTTTTTTGAAGAAAAATTCAAGTAAAACTCCAGCCATGCTTGCACCTTCAGCCAAATCTGGCGTAAAGCTCTGATTCTCGAATTTCCCGTTTTTATATTGAGGCGAGTTCTGAATTAAAGTGAATCTTTCGCCGGAAGGTGCTTTTCCAAATTTTGGATGCTGCAAGAAATTGTAAACAATAAAACCTATTAGGATTATAAGAATTAGAAATGTAATCATTTTTATTTTTGGGGATATAGTTTTTGAGTGTAATCAATCGAAAGTAAAATTACCTTTTTTAAGATGTCAATATCGATATCAGCTAATTTTTTAATGTAAATACAAGCTTTAGAAGAAGTATGTCTGCCAAGTTTAGGTAAAAGTTCTTCTCTATCTTTTTCAGGCAGGTAAAAATAAACGGTCATGGCTGTTTTTCTTGGAGAAAAGCCGGCCAGAGGAGCATCGCCTTCATGTCCGCTTTCATATTTGTAATGATAACTTCCAAAACCTATAATACTTGGTCCCCACATTTTGGGTTCAAAACCAGTGATTTTCTGTACTATTTTAAGAAGTTCAAAAGCGTCATTTCGTTTGTTTTCATCAGGAACCGCATTGATAAAATCAATTACACTGTATTCAGTTTCGGTTGTTTTATTTTTAGCCATTGCATTTATTTTTTATTTAATAAATCGCTTTTGAGTAAAATGTTTTTGATTTTAAATCCTGCAGCATAAAACAAACTGGAATCTTCGGGCATTTGATTTTCTAAAACAATTAAACTCACATCACTTTGAGGGAAATACAAATTTACAGAAGAAAACCCGTCGCCTAACCCGGTATGGCCTAAATATTTTACGGTTTCTTTTTCAATAATTCGTATTCCGTATCCGTAAGGCTCTTTTTCTTTTCCAAAGAAATTATGCTGTGATAAAATCGTATTTTTTGTCAGCAGTTTATACGATTCTGGTTTTAGTATTTTTCCTTTATGAAGGTTGTTATTCCAGATCGCCAAATCTGAAACAGTTGAAATTATGCCATCGGCGCCAAAACTTTCAGGTGTAATTTGTGAACCAGTTACAGGTTCCATTTTATTTTTTGAGGAGAAATATCCTGTTGCCAGATTCTGTGCTTTGTCTTTAGAATAACAAAAAGTCTGGTTCATTTTTAATTTCTTAAAAAGTGCGCCGGCAGTTTCGTTGTAACTTTTCTTTGTACTGAATTCAACAATTTTACCAATTAAATTAAAACTTAAATTTCCGTATTTAAATTGAGTTCCGGGTTTAAATGCCAAAGGTTTCTGCAAATCGACAATTCCGTGCGAATGATTTAAAAGCTGGTGTACCGTAACCGTGTCAGCCCAGGTTTGGGTTAATTCAGGAAGGTATTTTTTTATGGGTGAATTTAAATCGACTCTGCCTTTTTCGGCTTCTAGTAAAACCAAAACAGCAGCAATCTGTTTGCTGTTTGACATGATCTCAAATTGAGTATCAATTGTTAAAGGTTTTTGGGTTTCAAAATTGGCAGATCCTTTTACTTTTGAATATAATGTTTTTCCGTTTTTTGAAATTAAAACCACACCATTAAAATCTGAAGAAGTGCTGTTTTGAATAATGCTGTCAATTTTTGAAGCGTAATTGTCTTTTTTTTGTGCCGATGAATGACAGCTGCATAGGATAAACAATAGAAATGTAAAAGAAAAAAATTTCATTTATTTTGGTTGTTGGTTGTTGGTTGTTGGTTGTTGGTTGTTGGTTGATTGTTTATAGTTTGTTGTTTATAGTTTGTTGTTTATGGTTTGTTGTTTATGGTTTGTTTTACTGATTTAATTCTGATAAATAATTTATAATTAACAATTCACAATTAATAATTAATTTAAAACATTCCGTTTTCGTTAACTGTTTCATTTGGAATCTGCTGTCCTAAATCCCAAAGTTCTATTATTTTATCTTCTTTGAATTTTAAAATGTGTACAACGGCAAATCCAATATCAGCTGGCGTTTGTTTTAAATGCGAATGGACAGCAACGAGATTTTCTTCTTCGATGATGTGATGAATTGTAAATATCTTATTTGGATTTTTCCTTGCAGACTCTTCCATTGCGAGCATTAAAGTCTCGGCATCACCTTTAAAATAAGCATTGTGATGTTTGAAATTTTCATGCACATAAAGTTTGAATCCTTCATGCGAGTGTCCGCTTGCGGCAAGTTTTAAGAAGTTTTGTGCAATTTCTTTCTTAGTCATAATTTCAAGATATAAATCGAAACTAAGTTATGAAATAACTATGTAGAAATTAAATAATATTTAAGCCATTAGATTTTAAATAATGGTTGTTATTAATAACCTTTTTTGCTTCTGGACTAATCCAGAAATTAGGACGAAACAATTTTGTATTGCTTTGTAATTTTGCTTTATTTGATATTGCTTTTATGTTTTTTATCAAATTCTCAAACAAATTATAAGTTGTAAAAGTATGTGCGTCGATAAAATTTCTAAAATTATCATTTGAGAAGCTTACTAATTTTGGATATGTTAATTCTAATCCAATCGTTCCTTCTTCATTCATATATGCAACACTTAAACTTTCTTTAATCTTAAAATAGGTAAGGTAGAAAGGTCTTATATTTATTACTGGTTCTGTAGGTTGAACTGATTTAAATTCATTTGAAATCAGTCCTTTTTTGTTAGTAATACTTTCGAATTGTATTTTATTAATATCGTCTATTATTGATATTCTAATTTTACTTTCAAAAGGCCATTGTTCTTTTCTATCAAGCTTCTCTTTTTTAATTAATATTTTATAAAAGAAATTTTCATAGTTATCAAATAGAAGATGTTTTTCTGTTTTTTCGTAATCAATTTCAACTCTTGAATTTGTTACAACAAAATCATAGGTTTGTTTTTCGAAAATTGATTTAAATTCTTGTGGTGTTACTATAAAATTAAATGTATTCCATCCTTTTCCAGAACCTAATCCTCCAAAATAAGACATTATTGTAAAATTTAAAATTAAATCAAAAATATAGTATTTTTATTATTTTTTAAGAATTAAATTTTATAAATTTTCTGATTTAATTTCAGAAATATCGATGCCTAATTTTGTAAATTCTTTTTCGCCTAAATCTGTAATATAAAAGTGTTTGTCTGAATTGTTTTTCTTTGCAATCCAGCCTTTTTCGGCAAAAGAAACGGCAAGTAACTGCCCGAGTTTTCCGCCAATATGTTCGTAACAAATTTTTGCCGGTTTTTGTTTAGTTGATTCGTTTTTCATGTTATGGATTTAATATTCAAATTTCAATTGTTTTCTGCAGACTAATTTCAACGCGAGGTATGCCATTGGTATATAAGCAAAAACTAAATCGATAAGTGTAAACCAGGTTGGCGATGGGAGAGAGCTGACACTAATAATACCGCCAAATAAGAAAAAAGCACCAATGGCTAAAGCCAGTTTCTTTTTATGATTTACAGCAAGTAATGCAGTTGTAACGGCTCCGGCAAATGTTCCTGCCGCATGGGCAAGAAAGGGAAAGAGAAAATGTTTTGCCTCAAATAAGTGAATTGTTTTTTGAAGTCCTTGTATTGTTCTGTTATCAGCTCCTTCCGGAAGAGGGATTATCGAACTGCTGATTAAAATTATGCTCATGTTTATTAAACTTCCAATGATAATTCCGACAGTAACGGCCAGAGTATTTCTTAAAAAGGGGTTCATAATTTTTATTTTGTTCTTACGAATTTATGAAAATTATGAATTGCATTTACTTAAAATATTTTTTAATTGAAAGACTGCCTGAACTCTAAAGGCGAAACGTTTGTCTTGGTTTTAAATAATTTACTAAACGATTGCTGATGCTCGAAACCTAATTCGAAAGCAATTTCACTTACAGATAAATTGGTTGTAGAAAGTTTTTCTTTTGCTTTTTCTATGAGTTTATTATGAATGTGCTGCTGGGTGCTCTGTCCTGTGAGATGTTTTAAAAGTCCGCTTAAATAATTGGGCGAAACATTTAGATTTTCTGCAATGTACTGTACCGTAGGAATTCCTTTTTTTATAATTGAATCATTGTTGAAATATTCTTCGAGCAGTTTTTCTAAACGAGCCAGAATTTCATGATTGTTTATTTTTCTGGTTATAAACTGGCGGTTGTAAAAGCGTTCAGAATAGGTAAGCAATAATTCGATTTGCGCAATAATTACGTCCTGGCTGAATTTGTCAATGTTAGACCGGTATTCCTGCTGAATATTTTTCATGATATCAATAATCATTTTTTCTTCTTTATCAGAAAGATGCAGGGCTTCATGAACTGCATATCCAAAATATTCATATTGTTTTATTTTCTGGGCAAGCGGTGTATTCCATAAAAAATCAGGATGAATTAAAAGGGAATGTCCTGTATGCTGCAGTTCTGAATTGCCTTCGATAGAAAAAACCTGACCCGGAGCAATAAATAATAAAACGCCTTCTTTAAAATCGTATTCCTGCTGGCCGTAGCGCATTTTGGCATTTGCATTTCTTTTTAATGCAATGGAATAAAAATCAAGAATAAGACTTTTGGGTTCTTCTTTGTTGAGGTATTTTAAATCTTCAAAATTATAAACACTCACTAAAGGGTGTTCAGGTTTTGGCAAATCTCGAAACTCATGAAATTCGCTTATGCTTTTTACTCGATGCGGCTGCTGATTTGCCATAACCTAAATTACTTATTTTTTAATTATAAATTGCAGCAAATTCTTCTGCATAATCTGTCAGTTTTGTTTTTCCTAAAACTGCCGGTTTGTTTTTCAAATAATCCTGAGCCAGTGTACCGTTGTATAGTGCGGCATACATTTCAACCAGACCGTTCGCGATTTTTGGCTGCATACCAGCAGAAATTAAGCCATTTAGGGTTTCTTCATCACTAATTAATTCCCATTTTAAGTCTGGTCTGCCTATTGCTGCGCCTAATATTTTTGCAGTTTCGTGTCCGGTTAGTTCCTCGCTTGCCACATAACGGATTTTTTTTCCTTGAGACGAAGTTGTGATTTCTTCCGCAATTGCTGCTGCAATATCATTTGGTGAAACCCACGGAATCATAGAATCTGCTCCATAATTGGCAGCAATGAAGCCCAGATTTTTGATCATTGGAATGTAAGCCAGTAAATTGTAATAGAACGAAGTTGGACGCATAAATGTTATCGAAACATCTGATAATGTATTTAAAACGGCTTCGATTTCGTTGTAACGCTGAATAATTCCTGATTTTTCTTTTAAATGCGCTCCAATACTGCTCAGAAAAACGACGCGTTTTACACCAGATTGTTTGATTGCTTCGGCATAATTGTTTCCAATTTTACGGGTAAAAGCATCTAAATCAAGATTTGGATCGAAATAATTGGCACGCGGAATCATACAATATACAGCATCTGAATCTGTAAAAGTTTTAGTTAAAAATGCTAAATCTTCTACAGATCCAATACCTGCTTTTGCGCCTAATTTTTCGATTTCGGCTTGTCTTTCTGTACTGCTGGCAATTATGGTAACAGTATGTCCTTTTTGTATTAATTCTTTTGCCAGAGGCTGGCTGATGTTCCCTAGAGAACCTGTAATAGTAATTTTCATCTGTTCTAATTTTGATGTTACAAAGTTGCAATGCATCAAATAAACAGCTGTAGCCAAATCTACGAATGTTGTAGTCTAAATAAGATTCTGAGCTTTTAAGTTTCTAAGCTGCTGAGTTTTTTTAGCTTTTGGATAATCTTTTTTCGTTTTCTGTTTGTGGTTTTCCAGTTGCGTTTGGTTCGCCTTTTCCGGTTTCAATAAGTTTTTTTAAACTATTTTGAATATAATTTGTCCAGGCACCTCGGCAGATTTCAAAACATTCATATTCTGAAGTTAAACCAAAATGGGTAAAACGAAGTTCTGTTTTTCCGTCTTTTGCTGTAATTTCAAAAGTAGGTTTTGTTCCCGTCCATTCTGTTTTGTCTTCTGTAAAATTGAAATAATTTTCTTTAACTAACCAAACGACTTTTTGATTCGGAATTACTTCAATAAGTTCTATTTTACAACGATGAACGTCTTCGTAATGATAATCAAATTGATCATTTTGTGCGGCTGTATTTCCTTCTATTTCTTCAGACCACCAGCCTCGAACATTGGTAACGGCATTAAAAACTTCTTCTGGTGACTGGCTCACAAGTATTGTTGTAGTAAAATCTGCTGTATTCATTTTTATGGTTTTTAAAATTGAATATCAAATTTATTACTTAAAAATCAGTAAGTTGGGTTTTTAAAAGACAATTGTAAGGGGGATTTCGGACAAAGATTAATTTTAGATTTTAGAATTTAGATTTTAGAATTTAGATTTTAGAATTTAGATTTTAGATTTGATATTGAATTTGATATTGAATTTGATATTGAATTTGCCTCTATGAAATTTTTACACACATCCAGCCGGCTTTAACGATGGGTTTGTCGTCGATGTATGCAGTTCCTTGTTGTTTTATTATTTTTTCGCCTAAACGAATATTTTCAATTGCAAGTTTTATTTTGTCTCCAAATTTGGCTTTGCCGTAAAATTCTGCATTTTCAATGCTTACTAAACCAAATATTCCATCTGTTATTCCCAAAAGTTTTACGCCTGCACCGCCGCATTGCGCCATAGCTTCTATTAAAATGGCTCCGGGTATAAAATCGAATATTTTAAAAGTACTTTTTAACCAGTTGTCTTTTTCGCCAAATGTTTTAAAGCCAATTATTTCTTCTTTAGTATAGGATATAACTTCATCTACGAAAAGAAATGGTGCTCTGTGCGGAATAAGACTTTCAATATTTTTTGACATGCTTGTAATTTTTGTTCCTTGCAATATAAGTAAAATCTGGGGATTATTCTATGTTGAAATTTTATCCATTTTTGAGTTTCAGGTCAGATAAATTTTAATTTTTCAACGATTTTTAATTGTTATTCATAAGTTCTTGATTTTTTTGGTTAATCAATATTTTTTGAAAGCTCAAAGAGAATATAAGTTCCGTTGCCGGACTGGCCTTTTTCTTTTGCCGTAAATCCTGTTTTTATATAAAATTCTACTGCCTTGCTATTGTTTTCGAGGCATTTTAAAGTCAGCGGAAGCTTAAATTTATTAATTGCAGCTTTTAATAATGCCGTTCCAATTTTCCGGCCTTGGTGTTTTTGATCGACATACAAATGATGAATAAAATTAGCAGGCATCCAGATCGAAATAAAACCTACAGGAATGTCGTCTAATAATGCAACCAGAATATGTTCTCCCTGCGTATGTTTTTCAAAATCATCTAATTGAAATTCTGAGGTATCAAGCCATGAAAAAGTTCTTTGTCTTTCTTTTAAAAATAGGTTTTTCAGTGTTTCGTAATCTTTATTTCTAATTTCGGTTATTTCCATGAAATGATTTGCTGCTCTATTCTTTTAAAAGCAGCTTTTTTAAGTTTTAAATACTAATTGTTGAAGTTCTGATTAAAAGTTGAGGTAATATTAGCGACAAATTCCTTAGTGTATTCTCCGGTTTGGTCTAAATCCGGATCGAGAATTGTAATTTCGAGTCCGCTTAGTTTTTGACTTTGAAACAAATAGGAGGTAAGTTCATTAAATTCGTCATAAGTCAGTCCGTCTGGAGTTCGGCTGTCCACGCAGGGCATAACAGAGTCGTTTAAAACATCGACATCGATGTGCAGCCAGAAACCATCGAGCTTTTTACTTTCAACTTCTAAAAGAAAAGACTGTACAGAGTTTTTAATACCTTGTTTTCGTAATTCTTTTAAACTTAAATATACTGCAGAAGATTTTCTGATTTCATTTTCGTATTCGTCATCATATTCGCGATTGCCCACGCACCAAAGGTTTTCTTCTTTTATGTATGGAGACAAGTTAAGAATATTGGTTAATTTTTCGTGTCCGTTTCCAGTAACAATAGACGCAATCATGCCGCCTGTACCGCCGGTTTCAGATAAAGAAACATCCATAAAATCAGTATGACCGTCGAGATAGAATAGACCGTAATTTCCTTTTTGCTTTAATGCCATTGCGGTTCCTAAAAGTATACTGCAGTCACCGCCAAGTACAAAAGGAAATTTATTGGCGCTGATTAAATTGTTTATCAAATAAGCCTGTTCTCTGGCATAAGTAACTAATGAGTCTGCATTTAAAATAGTAGTTTGAGGATCTTTTATGTTTGAATATCTGGGCGGATCAAGTCTTACGATATTTTTTGGTGTAATGGCTTTATGAAGATTGTGTTTCCATAACCAATCGGGCAGACGGTTTACGCCTGGTTCTTTTCCGGTTTGAGGTTCTTTTAAGCCCAAATTAGAAGTGAATTCGACAATAGTTATTTCTTTCATAATGCTTTTTTTTGAACCTAAAGTTATTAAAATATATGGCTGTGGAAGTTTTTTTAACAGTCCAAAAACAAAAATCCGATCTGTTTTATTGCAAATTAAAGTTTAAATCTGTGGCTGTTATCGCTCCAGCCATTCCAGTCAAATATATTTATTGCTTTTTCAGTTATTTCTTTTTGTTTTTCTGTCCATTTGTTTATTTCTAATAAATTGTAATCAGAACTTTCATCATTATAGATTGAAGCAATTGTATCATTACTCTCTAAAAATGTAATTTTATCAAATGATGTATTGTAATCAAAATAACTTACTATTAAGTCTATTTTATCCTTAATTAAATTATCTTTTTTTGGAAGAAGAATTTTATATGATTTTGTTTTGAGTTTTGAACAGTTTGTACAAATACACTTTATTATAAAATTATTTAAACTTAAATCTTTATAATAAGTTACCTCCTTTGTTTTTATATCTATAATGCATCTATAGATTATCGGATTATCTTTTAATAAATCTTCTTTTTTAATGCCATAAAAAAAATCTCTTTGCCCTTCTTGTAATAACAATAAAAAATCATTTTTCTTGCTATAAGAAACGACTAATCGCTGATCTATAAAAATATAATTAAAAGAGGAATAGATATATTTTTTATTTCCATAGATAATTGAATTACTTAAATCAGTAAAAAGATTCAGAAGGTCATTTATATTTTTTGATAAAGTGATACCTAATCTATTTCCAAAATTAATTTCTTTGTCAGATTGGAGAAGATCAATTTCATACCAAGTCTTGAGAAACTGCCTTAGGACGCTAAAAATATTTTCATCAGTTATTGTATGTATTAGAGGAATATAATTCATTATAGTATTTATTAAAAAACATAAAATTAATAAATAAGTAAAATATTACAATTTTTTAATAGCAAATAAAAAATCCGATCTGTTTTATTGCAAATCGGATTTTGATATTCTATAAATACTGTTTATTGATTTTGAAAAATAATAATGTCATTAAACTTTTCCACTTGCTCTATTATGAAAAGACTGTCATTGAAGTAATCCATATCAAAATCGGAATCTCCCCAAACTTCAAAACGCTTTTTTGATACTTTTAATTTTTCTTTATCATAAGGGGTTTCGTTCCAGTCTTCTTCTAAATAACCGGCAATTTCGAGTGCTTCTTGATTTACATGTTCTTCTTCTGCTAAATAAATATAGAAGTTATATTCATCATCAAAAGTTATAGTAATTTGATTGTCGCTTAATGTAATTTTATTATCAGATTCTTGATAAAAGGCATCTAGAAACTCTTTTAAAACCTTAATATCTGCATTTGAAGACGGTGATATATAAGCTGAATAGGAATAAAAAGAATTTGCCATTTATTTTCGGTTTAAATCGGTTATTAATAATGGATTGTTTTCTTTTAATTTATTTACAAGCTCTTCGACAGTTTCCGGATTTTCTTTGATATGTTCATATTCTGCAGAAGTAATTCCAACGATTTGCAGAAAAGAAACTTCGCCGTGAGGGGTTTGTATCTTTTCTATTTCGGGATCGTTTACAAAAACCAGCGCAGTAATATCGGTTTCGGTATCAAGTCTTATAGGACCATTTGCCGGCATATAATGAAATTCTTCAAACCAGTTACCTGTACTAAAAACATATTTGGCAATATTCTGCAAAAGTGCAACCGCCCAGCTTGGGGTTCCGTTATCGGCTTCAAAAGGTTTAAGCCTGAAAGTAAGTTCAAATCCCCATTTACTGAATTCTCCGTTGACTTTTTCTTCATTATAGTACAATTCTGAAAAGCCATAGGTTACAAAATGAAAATGATCTTCTTGCTTTTTACTTTCGTAAATACTGACACCATCAAGCGGACTTTCTCCGCCTAACATATAGCTGATTGCCGGTGCAAAATGTTTGGGTTCTTGTTCTGGGTAAAGCTGATCAAATACTTTGTCAATTTCTAACCATCCAACAGAGTCGTCTTCTGAAAATTCTTTTTTATATTCTTCTAAAGTCATATATCTCTTTTTGTGATTTTAACGAGATACAATATATAACTTTTGATATTAAGAATAAACTTCTTTTAATTAATAAACTTTTAATTTATTCATTATTTGTTCGACAGCAAGTTCCAAACCTTTAGAGTAGTCTCCTTTTTTAAATTCTGGTACTGCATAAGTGGTTATAATATTCTGGGTGTCATTATCACTTAATTTATAGCGAATAAGATCAATGCTTTGAACCTGAATTTGTCTTAATTGTTTGCTTACAACAATTAAAATAGTAGGGTCTAGTTTAGGATCGACTGCCAGATATTTGTCTAATTCAAGAGCGTAATCAGGAAAAGAGGTATATGGCTCTATTGTAGATGTGGTTACAACGGTAATTTTATAAAGATGTTTTTTTTCGAATGCTTTCAGTGTATTGGTAAGTGTTGTAATTTGATCGGCATTCATGATTTTTTCGAAGTCGTTTACATAATCATAAGGTCTTGAAAAAACGTTTTTAGGATCGGTATTTACATTCTTTTCTTTTTTTGCCTGAGAAAATACTATACTTGGTGAAAACAAGATAATTAAAATAATGAAGAATATTTTTTTCATCACACTTGCAGATTAGATTTGGTGGTGCAAAAGTAGCATATTCTTTATTTTAAACAGACGAAAAAAAGATTAGTTTTTTGTTTTAAAATGAAAAATAATTTTTTAAAACTGTCATTTTAATTCTGCTTATCTTGATATTTAACCAATAGTAACTGACCAGCTTTTTTTTCGAAATTTTTGCTGAATGTGAACATATCCCAAAACCAATATCTTTGAGTAATGCCTAAGTTAAATTTTTGCGGGTTCGTTTTTCCTTTTTCTATTCGGTCAAATTGATATTCGTATTGATTAGGCAGATATACTGGCAGCTGTCCTAATGTTATAACCTGAGCAATAAGCGGATTTCCGCAGCCTGGATATTGCTTTATAGGATACAGTTTTATTTTTATGTTTGTTTGTGTGCTGTCTTTGGTAAAAGTAAAAAGGTTTGATTTCTCTAAAATCTTAAATTCTTTTTTTAAAGTATCGTTTACAACATATACAGTTTCTCTGACGTGTGTATTTATTGCGTTTCGATATTCTTTTGGATAAATTTTATAGGAATAGCATGAGTTTAATATTAAAAGAGAAACTAAACATAATAAAAATATAACTGATCTATTGGGCATTGAAAATTTGAAAAGCATTTTATAAACTTTAAAATAAATTTCAAAAGTAAGATTTTGTTTATGTTTTAAAAATAAAAAATCCGATTTAACAAAACGTAAATCGGATTTTTTATTTTATTTAAATAATGGTATCAAGTGATTCCATTTTAGTTCTGCCGCATAATCTAAAGCTGTTTTACCCAGATGATTTTTAGCATTTTTGTCTGCTCCAGATTCTAGTAAAACTTCGACAGATGTACTATTTCCTGCAATAGTTTCGCGATGTAGAAAAGTATAACCCAATTCATCTTGCGAAGTAAGTTCTTCCGGATTGTTTTTTACAAAATCGATAAGGCTCTCTTTCATGTTTTTGCTCATAGGATGTTCTACAAGATTTTCTGGTTTTTCATTTTGGTCAGACACTACCAAAATATCGTTGTAATCTCCAAAATCTAATCCCCAGGCATCATCATGTTCATTTCTTTCATCTTCGCTCATTTCAGATCGCATGGCGTGTATGGTAAAAGCTCCGTAAGTTTTTCCCTGGCTTGCAAATAACCAGTCGCTGATTTGGTTTACCGGAATTTCAACTTCGTCTCCATTATTTACATTCGTTAATTCGTTTGGCTGGTTTACCAAAGTTCCATAAATAATATCACCGTCAAAATTTACGTCGTTAATCCACATGTGTTCTACAACAGTTTCACCGTCTATTTCCTGAGTAAATGCCAGTTTTACGCAGGCAACGTCTAGTCCGGGAATTATTCTGCGGTATTCCCACGATAATTCTCTCCAGAAATATTTAAAGGTTTCTTGTGCTTTTTTGTAGGCTTCGATCATTTTTGGATTTTCTCCATCGGCAAAGAATATTGGTGTGTTTTCCATTGTATATTTTTTATAAAGTAACTTTTTGTGATTGTGCTATTTTTAACGAATAAAAAACCGATTTGTTTTGCAAATCGGTTTTTTAATCATCAAAAGAAGCTGAATTTAGAAATTTACATCGTCTGCGATATTTCCGCCTTGTTCAGCCGCAAATTTGGCTGCATATTCTTTTTGTTTTGCTTGTTGATAATCATGAAATTCTGTAATGTCTGCTGAATTCCAGTTTTGGTTTTGCTCTGTCATCCATTGCATTGCGACAGATTGAAAATCGGCAAGGTTGATTCCAAAAGTATCTAAAATCCATTGAGCGCCGTCAATTCCGTATTCGTAAGCCGCTTGTCTTGCACCTGCTAGTTCTTCGTAGAAATAACGATCAGTTTTTATTCTTTCAAGATTTGCTGCGCCTTCTTCTGAAATTTCAGCTTTCAGGTTTTCTAATTGAGGAACTGTTACATTTTCGGCATAATACTGGCCAAATAAAGTTGTTACGGTAAATGAAGTATCTTCGCCCATACGCTGCGGCCAGATTGTGTTTAATTCTTCCCAAACTGCTGGTTCGAATCCCATTGCTTTGCAAACTTCAAGATAATCTACTCCTGCACTTATTTTAAGACACATTGCAGTGTAAGTTCTTAAATCTACACCGTGAACTGGTTCTAAGAACGGATTATTATCGTCTACTTTTACAAATCCTGAAGTTTGAACTCCGCTGTATTTTAAAGAATTAGCGTGTTCAAAACGAATCATTTGGTCTGAATCGCAGTTGTTCCATTCTGTATAAACTGTTCTTCTATAATTAAAATAGATGTTTTTAATATCTTTATCTTCAAGGTTTTCTCCGCTTGCACGTTCGTCTGCAATCCATGCTTCGGCTCTTTCAGCTACTTCTGCATCAAAATCTTCTACAGTATAATGTGTTCCGTGTAAAGTTTCCGGATCGTATTCTACTTCCTGATATTCATCTTCATAATCATTTTCATAATTATCATTTGAAGTCTGCGCTTCATAGTTTTGGTTTTCCTGTTTATTGTCTCCAGTTAGAGCTCCAAAAAGTTTTTTAAACATTTTTCAAATTTTAGGGTTAATAATTTATAGGTATTGTAATTGATTTTGATACATTTTTTCGTTGTGTTCTTTTAAATCGGGCGTAATTTTATTCCATTCGTCATACATGGCTCTTAAATAAACCTGATATAATTTTGGAGCATTTTTAATGGCAGCTTGTCTCTGTTCTTCAAGATCGTCCATTTTTGCCTGAATTTCGGCTAAAACTTTTTTATCAGATTCATGAATGGTGCTAAGGCTTAATTCATGACGTTTATGGTACAAATCACGCTCTTTGTCTTTTTCACTTTCATAAGCGTCATACAAATGAGCTGTTCGCTGTTCTGCAAGTTCTTTGGCAATATTCTGAAGATTTCTTCCCAATGTACTTGGAGCAAATGTATTTTGTGTCTGGCAGTATGGGCATGTGATATAGGTTTCGATTAAAAATATTTTCTCGATTTCTATATTGCCGCCGCACTGCGTGCAGTTAAATTTGCTTTTGATGGTTTCGTATTCGTCCAGAATTTTTTTGTATTCGATTTCCAGATCGCGTTCCTGAGTTTTTTCGATTTGTTTTCTCCAATAGTCGTATTTATAGTCAAAATCATTGTAACGATCTGAACACGCGCTTCTAAAATCAGATAATAAATCATGATTTTTGTCTAAAACAGAAACTCTTGAATCTAGGTCGTAATAAATACTGTCGATTTTTTCTTCGTATGTATCTCTGGCTTTTTCTCTAATATTGTTTAACTGACCGTTTATGCCTGAATAAACTCTTTGAAAAGTCCTTTTGTACATGTCTTCATCATCCTGCAAAAGCTGTTTTAACTCCGGAATTGCGGCTACAGCCAGTTCTTCCATTTTTGCTTCGAGTTTTTCTAAGAAAGCGAACCATCTTTGTTGTGATTCCTGAAGTTCTGCATACCATTCCGGATATGATTCTCTGCTTACTTGATTTGTTTGGTTTGCTTGGTTTTCTTTGTTTTTTGATTTGTTAAATAGTCCGAACACGTTATCTAATTTTTAAATTGAATTATCTTCTTTTTTAATATAAACTCCGTCAGTAAGTTTTACGTTTAAAAACTCAAATCCGCAATAGGCGCAATGGGTTAAACCGTCTTGTTTTGCTCTTCCTGCACCGCAGTTTGGGCAGTCTTTTGCATTCATTTTGGCTTCGGTAATTTCCATTTCACCTCCATAATTGGTTTGTTTCTGCGCATTTTCTTTGAGTCTGCTCAAAAACGAATTGACTTTTTTTTCTTCCATTACAATTGGCTTAATAGTTCAGTTTTCTTGTTTTTGAATTCATCTTCGTCAATTAAACCAGCGTCAAATAAAGATTTTAGTTTTTGAAGTTTAGACGTTAAATCGTCTGCTGTTTCCTGCTTTGGGGTTTCTTTATTTTGCTGTAACTGGTTTAAAAGAATTCCCATGGTCACGGCATTTTGTGTTGCATCGTGAAGCGCGGTTCCTTTGTCGCCAATTGCCGTTGCGGTATTGAATTTGGTAAATTTATCCATATCGGTTACCATATTCATATTGGTGATTTTATCGTAATGTGCAGTAACTTCTTCCGGCAAGGTTACACTTGTAATTACAAATTGGGTTAACTCGATACCTAACTGCTCAAAATAGGGTTTAAGATAAGGCTCGATTTTTTTTCCTAATTGTGTAATATTTCCAGCAACGTCAGTAACGGTAATATTTTCGTTTGCTAAAACTTCTCCAAATTTTGGTGCCACAAAATCTCGTAACTGATTTTGCAATTCGAAAATGGTAAGCTGTTTGTAAGTTCCGGCATATTGGCGGAAGAATTTAGCAGGATCGGCAATTTTAATATCAAAACTTCCGAAAGCGCGGATTCTGATTTGCCCAAACTGAGGGTCGTTCATCAAAATAGGAGCAGGAGTTCCCCATTTATTATTGATGAATTGGTGTGTGTTAAAAAAGTAAACATCGACTTTAAACGGACTTTCGAAACCGTATTTCCAGCCTTTTAATTTACTTAAAATAGGAATGTTTTCTGTAGATAAAGTATGAAGTCCGGGAGAAAAAACATCTGCAAGCTGGCCTTCATTTAAAAGCATAACGTGCTGACTTTCACGAACGGTTAGTTTTGCTCCGTTTTTGATTTCTTTGTCTTCATCATAAAATTTCCACATCAGTAAATTAGGATCACTGGTTGCGGCTTCGATTATTTCTATAAAAGGTAGTTTCATGAATTCTTATTTAGAAGAGCTAAAAATAAGAATTATAAGACATCTGTATTACTTTTTTATATCAAGTTTTTAACAACTTTTTGTTTGTTAAATTTTAAGACTTGTATTGCGGTTTTGAATTTGTGTTTGGATGATAATAATATTTATAAAAAAATCCGATCTGTTTTCACAAATCGGATTTAATTAATTGAGAATTATATATAACCGTAAAACGGTATATTTTTACAAGTGAATTACTTCGCCGTAAGCATCTGCTACAGCTTCCATAACAGCCTCGCTCATTGTTGGGTGAGGGTGGATAGATTTAAGGACTTCGTGACCTGTAGTTTCTAGTTTACGAGCTACAACTGCCTCAGCAATCATATCTGTAACACCAGCACCAATCATGTGGCATCCTAACCATTCTCCATATTTTGCATCAAAGATTACTTTTACGAATCCGTCCGCAGCTCCTGCAGCTTTTGCTTTTCCAGAAGCTGAGAATGGGAATTTACCAATTTTTAATTCGTAACCTTTATCTCTTGCTTGTTTTTCTGTTAAACCTACAGAAGCGATTTCTGGAGTTGCATAAGTACAACCCGGAATGTTTCCGTAATCGATTGGGTCTACGTGTAAACCTTTGATTTTTTCTACACAGTTAATTCCTTCTGCAGAAGCTACGTGAGCTAAGGCCTGACCAGGAGTAACGTCTCCAATTGCGTAGTATCCAGGAATGTTAGTTTCGTTGTAAGCGTTTACTAAGATTTTATCTCTGTCAACAGCGATTCCAACTTCTTCTAAACCAATGTTTTCGATGTTTGTTTTGATTCCAACTGCCGAAAGTACGATGTCTGCTTCAAGAATTTCTTCTCCTTTTGCAGTTTTTACAGTTGCTTTAACTCCGTTTCCTGTAGTGTCAATTTTTTCTACAGAAGAGTTTGTCATGATTTTTACACCTGCTTTTTTCATAGAACGCTCCATTTGTTTAGAAACGTCTTCGTCTTCTACAGGAACGATATTTGGCATAAATTCTACAATAGTAACGTCTGTTCCCATTGAGTTGTAGAAGTGAGCAAATTCTACTCCAATTGCTCCAGAACCTACGATAATCATAGATTTTGGCTGAGTTGGTAATGTCATTGCCTGACGGTATCCAATTACTTTTACACCGTCTTGAGGTAAGTTTGGCAGCTCACGAGAACGAGCTCCAGTTGCGATGATAATATGATCAGCGCTGTATTCTGTAACTTTATTGTCTTTATCTGTAACGTCAAGTTTTTTTCCTGGTTTTAATTTTCCAAAACCTTCGATAACGTCAATTTTGTTTTTTTTCATTAAGAATTGAACTCCTTTGCTCATTCCTTCTGCAACACCACGGCTGCGCTGAATAACTGCTGGGAAATCTTTATCGAATTCAGAAACTTTTAATCCGTAATCAGAAGCGTGTTTTAAGTAATCAAAAACCTGAGCAGATTTTAGTAATGCTTTTGTTGGGATACATCCCCAGTTTAAACATACACCACCAAGATTTTCTTTTTCAACTACAGCTACTTTAAAGCCTAATTGTGAAGCTCTAATCGCTGTTACATATCCACCAGGACCACTTCCTAAAACAATAACGTCGTATTTCATTTTTTTGGTTTTTAATATTAACTATCGAAAATGAAGTTTATAATTTTCCGAAACTCATTTTTCGATGATTCTTTGTTATTTGTGCTTGCGAATTTAAGGATTTATTTTAAATGAACGCCTTTAAATTTGTTTTTACCCATACAGTTTTTGACCTTTTCACAGAAACTGAAGTAATTGTTAATTGCAAATTGTGAATTATTAGCCAGAAATTGTAATTTTTGCTCTAAATCTTCAAAACAAAACTTAATTTACACGAGAAAGCCGAAGAACTTTTTTTGAATATTCAAAGATCTTCGACTTTTTAATAGAGTGATAATAATTGTTTTAATTGCTGATGGCGAATTATTAATTTAAATTCTATAATTAGCCATTAAACTTTAACGTGTCCCCAGTTTTCACCGCTGGCAATTCTGCGGATCTGCATTTCGCTTACACCAAATTGTTTGGCGATCATTTTTAAACGGGTTTTTTGTTCTGGTCTTGCCAGTATTTTTTTAATTAACATGACTTTTGTTGTAGTCAGTTTTCTTCCGTCGGCTTTTAAATTGTGTTCTATCAGGTTTTTCTTGGCCTGAATTACACGCGGACTCTTGCGGCTGTGCGCCATCATTTCTTGTTTTGTTGCCCAGCGTAAATTGCTTACATCATCGTTGCTTCGGTTATAATCCAGATGCAGAACATAAGTTTGATCTTCAGAATCTTTTGGAATAAAATATTGGGCTACTAATTTGTAAAGAAATAAGTATTTGTTAATGATTTTGTCGTCTTTTTTGACTTTAAATCTAAAAGTTGGATATCCGTCACTCAAACCGCCTTTAAGGATGCGGCCGTTTTCAATTTCATCAGTAAAGCTTATTAGTCTTCCTCTGTTTGAAATGGCATATTTAAGTTGTAATGAGGCGTTTATTTCTATTTCTTTGAATACTTCGTTAGGGTAAAATCTATTATGTGGCATTTTTCTTTTTCATTTAAATTTTGTCTCTCAAAGATAAAGAATTCCGAAATGAAGAATGCTATTGTGCTGGTAATGAACTATCAATTTTATGATTCTTATAACGCTATTTTAACGTTTTAAAATGGTTTTGACAGTTTTTAGGCAGATTTTGATTCCTAAATTATGAATAATTCAGTTTTTTGATTTTGGGCAAAAGCCAAAATTTAAGAGAAATTGAAGCTGAAAATTATTGATCAAGCCAGTTTTTGAAATTATTTATTTCTTTTTTGCTAATCATAATAGGGTCATCTTCGACTGGTGGAACCGTAAGAATTAATTCGATTTTTTGATTTGAATGTTTTACGACTTCTTTTATAATATTTCGGCTTACGATATATTTTCTGTTTACTTTAAAAAAAATAAACGGATCGAGGCTGTTTATGATGTCTGTAAGTGTATTATTGTACAAATAACTGTTTCCAGATTTTACATAGATAAACAAATGCTTTCCGGATGCTGCAAAATAGGTGATTTCAGACTCGTTTACCGAAATTAGCTTATATCCGTGGTTTACTAAAAAATGACGCTGTATTTTGTTTGTTTCGGGATTTTCTAATGCGACTAATGACCGCACTGCAGCATCGGTATTAAAACTCTCTTTTATTTTTTTGAATTTGAATAAGGCTTCTAATAATTCCTGTTCTTCAAAAGGTTTTAAAAGATAATCTATGGTAAAGTGTTTGAAAACCGAGATAGCGTAAGAATCATAAGCCGTAACAAAAATAACAGGGCAGGAGATTGTGGTTTTTTCAAAAATCTCAAGACTTTTTCCATCGCCAAGGTGAATGTCCATAAAAGCGAGATCGACATTGTTTTGTTTAAAAAAGTCGACGGCTTCTTTTACAGATTTTAAAACTGTAATTTCTGCAATCTGTAAAATTTCCTGCTGCTCTAAAATCGATTTTAGATAACTGGAAGCAAGATATTCGTCTTCGACAATGGCAATTCTCATTATTCTTGGCTGATGTTAAAAAGTTTCATTCAATAAAATGAAGTTCTTAATGGTTGTGCAAATATAATTGTCTCTGGATTTTTTGCAATATGTTTTTAATGTTGTTTTTGTTTTTTGTTGTGATTAAAATTTATTTGATTTAATGATTTGAAAAAAAATATAAGAATTAATACTGCTATTAATCAAATTATTGAGTAAAAAAGCAGGATTTGTTTTTGTTTTTTATTTGTTTCGGTGTGTTTTTGTATTACTTTAGTTACTTTTTTTGTTTTCATTTTAAGAAAAACGTTTGTATTATAATCCTTTGTAACTTTTAATTTTATATACCACTATGAAAAAATTTATGCTCTTTTTAGCCTTAACGCTATTTTTATCAATTACGTCTTGTGATTCTTCAAGTGATGATTTAGTTGATGCCCAAAATGTTGAAAAGCTTAACAAACAAAAACAAATCTTAACTAAATTAGAGCAGCTAGGCATTGATTCTAAAAATGTAACATTTATAGATAATGTATCTACGGATGGAAGAATAGTAGTAGAATCTATTGATGATCTTGCTGAAATTTTCCCAAAAGAATTAAATGATGAAGGCAAAATACAAGAAATGATTTCCAAGGAAAGTTCTGCACAAACTATTAAAAATCTTTCAACTGCTAAATCTTTCGATCTTTCGGAATACCAGAGGCTGTCATCAACAATTCCTGTTCCTAATTCATCAATGACAGTATATTATGAATTTTGGTATAATTCATTTTATATGAGTTATAACTGGAATGATGGGGTAAAGGATGTTAGTGTAGCAACTATTAATGGAAACGGTGTTTATTTTAGTTACAATGCTGTTAATTATTCAGCAAATGCTAGTTATACAGTAAATATTTATGGTAAGTTTTATTATCCAATAATTATTGATGGACAAAACGCGAATATTGAACGACCAGCAAAAATAATTTGCTTTTTTAACCCTAATTTAGAATATACGACATTCCCTTGGCAGCAATATATCTTCTTTACTAATTAAGTTGTAGTAAAAATTTTTCGTTTTAGGACGCGACAGACAATAATTAAAAAAAGGCCCAGTTTTGCAACTGGACCTTTTTCAAAAAAAACAATAGGTAACTTATAGATTGGGATTGTTTAATCTCGCGTTTGCTGGTACTGGAATAGTATATCGCGGATCGTTTTGTGTCAAAGTATAGGTTTGACCTAAGAAAGTGTGAACAATTTGTTTTTGAGTTGTTCTTCTTAAATCATACCAACGCTGTCCTTCTACAGCAAATTCACGTTGTCTTTCTGCTAAAATGAACGTTGTTAAATCAGCTGCATTCATTGCTGCGATTTCACTTTCAAGCTGTGTAAATCCAGATGCTGTATATCTGTTTTTGATGAAAGTTAAAACTGTTGTTTTAGCATCAGCCAGATTATTCAATTTTAATGAAGTCTCAGCTTTAATTAAATACAATTCAGATGTTCTGAAAGAGCATTTTTGATCATCATTAGCTCCTTTTTGAATTCTGAAATTACTTCCGTTTGCTGCAAAGTAAATTGGAAAACGTAAATCTGTAGTTCTGTTATAAGCAGCAAGTAAATCATCTGATGCATATGATAATAATTTAAGACCATTATCATAATTTTCTTCAAGCGCTAAAATAGATTCTTTTGAATCGAATTTCGTTGCCAATACCGGAGTTGCTTTTAAATCAACTAAAGCATTGTTTATAGCTAAGGCTTTATTGGCTGCATCCTGAGATTTCTGCCATTGCTGCATGTATAGATAAATACGGCTTTCTAAACTATACAAAGCGGCTTTAGAAAAACGATAGTTAAATCCTTTTGGCTGCGTGTTTAAATTAAGTAAACTTTCTGCTTCTTGAGTGTCAGAAATAATTTGATTGTAAATTGCTTCAACAGTTTGAGAAGGATAAGTCTGCTCTAAATCTACTTTTAATGCTAATGGAACACCTTTGTCAGATCCTGAAGTTGCAGGATTGAAAGGTTTACTAAATAAGTTAATCAAATCAAAATAAGCCATTGCTCTTAAAGCATAAGCTTCTCCAATTAGTTGATCTTTTTCAGGAGAATTTGATAATTTTCCTTGAGCATCATTAATTAGTACATTCGTATAAAAAATTACCGTATATAAATTTTGGTATGGAAAAGTCATTGTTCGACGATCTGTACCAGCATCTTTCCAAGCGTAGATATCTTGGTATAATGGAATTTCGCTATCGCCGTCACCATCTAGTATTAATTCATCAGTACGAACTGCTGTTATCGATTTGTGATCAGGATAAGCTACATACCCTGTTGTAAGGACACCACGATAATCTTGTAATGTTTCAGGAATTACTTTTCCGAGAGGTTGGATGTCTAAATAGTCATCGCAGCTTGTTACAGCAATTGCAGCAACAAAAAGTAAAATATATTTTGAGATTTTTTTCATCTTTAATTTTATTAGAAAGTTACATTACATCCTAAAGTGAATGACTTAGGAACTGGTTGTGCATAAATGTTTCCAAAAGTTTCAGGATCAAAGTAACCTTTGTAATCAGAGCTTACTACGAATAAGTTTCTTGCCTCAACATTTAATCTGATACTTGCTATATTGATGTGATCTGTAAACGTTTTAGGGAATGTATAGCCTAAACGCACACTGCTTAATCTCATGTAGCTCATTTCACTTGCATAAATGTCTAAGTAATTTAATGTTTCTACTTGATTTCTTCCTGCAAAAAATTGATTTGCCATCCAAGAATCTCCAGTTCCGCCTGTTTCACTTGTAATTCCAGGTAAAGTAGAAGATGTATTTGTTGGAGACCAAGCATTTAATATATCTCTACTGTAGTTTTGTCCTCTGTCTACTAATGTTCCGTTATAAGGAGGAGTTCTTGTAACAGTCTGCTTAATGTTGAAAGAAGCTGCAACTGTAAGATCAAAATTACTTACCTTAAATGTATTAGTGATACCTCCTGTAAACTTTGGATCTCTATCTCCTAAGTAAACAAATAAATCTCTAAATTCTGCTGGAGTTAATCCTGAGTCAGAGATAATTCCTGGAAAATCTGGGAAACCATCTACCAGTTTAAAGAATGTTTGAGCGTTTACAGTTTCTCCATTTTTGTTTACAAATAATGGATATCCATTTTCGTCAACACCATTAGTTTTAAATCCAAATACTGCATTTACAGCGTAACCTTCCTGATTTGGTAAGTAACTGTTATCTCTAATTTGTAAACGGTCTACGTTACTTTTATTGTGAGAAAAGTTAATACTTGTATTCCACTTAAAGTTAGGACGGTCGATGTTTTTTGTAGACAAAGTAATCTCATAACCTTTGTTACTTACTTGTGCCCAGTTCATATTTGTAAATTCAAAACCATTTTCTAATGGAAGTGATCTAAGACCAATTAAGTCAGTACTTTTTCTTCCATAAATATCAGTTACAATGCTGATACGGTTGTTGAATAAACCAATGTCTGCTCCAATGTTCGTGTTTGTAGTTTTTTCCCAACGTAATTTTTCATTAGGCGGGCTTATAACTACGACAGTTTGTTCTGTATTACCAGGAAGTATTGTACCTGTACTGTTTGCACCTACTACATAAGGAGAAGTACCTTTGTCAATGTTACCTTGTAAACCGTAAGAAGCACGAAGTCTTAAATTAGAAAGTGTTAAATTATCTTTTAAGAAATTTTCTTCAGACACTGCCCATGAAGCAGAAGTTGAATAAAGCGGCAGGTATTTGTATTTTGGATCTACACCAAATAAATCTGAACCGTCGTATCTTACACTTCCAAATACACTATATTTTCTATCATAAGTATATGATGCTGTTGCAAAGAATGATGCAAATGCATTTTCATTTTTAGTTTTAGCATACGTTCTCCAAGTTGCTCCTGTTGCGAAAGATGCATTTGGGAATAAGATTGGCTGCGTTGTTAAATTCTGAGCATTATAACCAAAACCTTTAGTAGAAATTGATGTTGCGTCATTACGTCTTAACTCATTACCAACCATTGCTTCAATTTCGTGTTTCTCTCCTAAAGTTTTAGAGTAGTTCACCATTGTTTTTAGGTTGTACTGAAAAAAGTCTGCATTAGAATTTTGGATAATACCTCCAACTGGAAGGAAATATTTTTTTCCACCGCTAAAGTAGCTTGATCTTTCTCTTTGTACTCTTGTGTAGTAGCTGTTTTCGCCAGCATATTTTTCAGTAGATGTATTATCTAACTGTAAACCTAACTGAGAAGTTACTCTTAAATCTTTAGTAACTTTATATTCAGCATCTAATAATGCTTTTATAGATCTTGTTTTTAAATCGTAAGAAGTATTTTCTCTTTCTTCTAAAAAGTTAAATGGAATATAATCACCACCAACAAGTCCTACAACATCTTTATCATATTTATAACTTCCATCTTCATTAAAAGGAGTTAAATATGGGTTTACGTTTCTAGAATAATTTGCAGGATTTGTATATGCATTAGTATCTGTTAAGTAAGATGAAGTTTTGTTCTCTGAACCAAAAAGACTAACACCAACTTTGAATTTATCTGTAATTTCGTAGTTGTTTTTTAAGGTTACGTTGTAGCGTTTGAAACCTGTTCCTACAGTTGTTCCTTTTTCATCATAGTATCCTAAAGAGAAATAGTAATCTGATTTTTCACCACCTCCAGATAAACTTAAACCGTGCTGTGTATTGATAGCAGTTTGGTACAATAAATTACCCCAGTTTGTATTGTTGTTTCTTAAAGCATTGATTGATTCTTGTGTTGCACCGCTTAAAGCAGAGAATCCTCCAGCTCTGTATGCATTTAATTCATTTGCTCCGTTTAAGATACGGGCAATATCACCAGATGTATCTCTGTAAGTTAAATCCTCGCGGGAAGCAAGACCAAGTTCGAAATCAACTTTTTCGTTTGAGTTCATTAAGTTTAATTTAGAAAACTCAGGTCTTTGAGTAATAAAGGTATTAGTGTTAAAACTTACAACCATTTTACCAGCACGTCCTTTTTTAGTGGTTACCACGATTACACCATTTGCAGCACGAGCACCGTAAATAGCTGTTGCAGCAGCATCTTTTAAGATTGTAATGTCTTTAATATCATCTGGATTTAAACCAGCGATAGAGTAGTTGTTTAATACGTCGATGTTGTCTTTATCGAAGTTTTTTGGAACGTCATTTCCTTCTAATGGTAAACCATCTAATACCCATAAAGGATCTTGTGTACCATTTAAAGAAGCTGTACCCCTGATTCTGATTTTAGCAGGTGCTCCAGGTGCTCCAGAAGGTGTACTTACAGCAACTCCAGCAATTTGTCCAACTAATAATTGGTCAATGCTCGAAACCCCAGTCTGCTGGATTGCAGCCATGTCGATTTTTGTAACCGCAGCAGTAAGTTTTCTTTTCTCGATTTTTTGGTAACCAGTTACTACAACCTCCTGAAGTTTTGCAGTTTCAGATTTTAAGTTAACTGTATAGTTTTTTTGACCGTCTAATTCAAGAGTATACGATTTGTATCCCATGAAAACAACTCTCAATGAAGTAACATTTTTTGCAATTTTCAAGGTGAATTTACCATCGAAATCTGTAGTAGTTCCAATAGCTTCACTTTGAATAATACCTGCCATAGCAGTTTTGTTTGAAATGGAATTATTCTCAACAAAGATAGACGCACCAGGAATTGGCGACAAGTCTGCTTCATCTTGAATGATCCCCGTAATAGTTCGGGTTTCCTGCGAGTATCCTGCGATGGCCAGGAACAGCAGTAAGGCATGTAGAATTTTTTTCATGTTTTGGGTTTGTAATTATTAAAAGGTTGTATTATTCAGGGCTTTCTCGATTCGTTGTATTAAATCGAGGTAATGGTTTTGGGTCGATTGATCTCCGGTGCTCTTTTTTAGTTTTAATAACTGAAGCACTTTTGATAATTCTCCTTTTTTATCAGAGGTTACTTCTGTAACTCTTTTCAAAAAATAGTTATTAATGTTTCTTGCCGTATGTTCATCATCTACAGAACATAAATGAGGCATTTGTAATGTTTCTTTAAGTTGAATTGTTTTTTTAGCATCTGTTTTTTCAAATAATTTATTTGTCGAAATAATTAAAACATCTACATAATTCTTTTGCGTCATACGCTCCAGAATAGTAAGTGATTTGTTTTGGATAGTTCCTGCAAATACACTTTGGTGTAATTTTTTAAACAAATCATTTACGGTAAAAACCTTCTCATTGGTTTTATTTCGCTGGTATAATTCATTTTCTGTCATTCGAAGCAAACGTTCATCAAATAATAAACTATACATAATCTCGTACTGTAATGCTCTTGCCATTGTGTATGGTGTGTACTCATAAGGTCCAAGAGGAGAGTCTTTCAGCGGATTTGTTTTGTCTAAAATGTCATTGAAAAACAACCACTGTGGAATCGTAATTACATTTTTAATTAAATAATCGGCTGCTCTTTTCTGCATTGCTGCAGGAACCGGAACGTAACTTTGTTTGTTGTCGCCGTGTACTGTAGTGTTTAAGTAAACACCGCCAATATTGGTTAATACATGATCATTGTACGTTTGCCATTGTCCGATAGTTCCAACATATAGTTTACCAGTTTCGTAGTAAGACTGATCTTTATCATACGTCCAGTTTATAATATTGTCTACAACACGCTTTAAGTTTTTTAAACCGTATTCACTTGCTTTTACAGCATCATTTCCTAAATCTTCAGACTGTGAGCGAGGATCAATCGCAACGCCTGATTGCTGCTCACCGTAAAAATAAATGGGGTCATTTTGATGTTTTGTAAGTAAGGCGTTTAGTTTTGCTGTTTCGTTTTCGTTAGGCGAATACCATCTGTAACCCCATTCTATTGCATATTTATCATATTCTCCAATTTTTGGAGTAATAACTGTAACATTGTCTTCCGGCTGTGCCACATAATTGTATCGGGCATAATCCATGATAGAAGGAGCAGTGCCTCCCATTTTTGCTGTGAATTCTTTAGATCTTAAAGATTCTACATCATAAGCGAAAGAAGCGCCCATATTATGTTTTAAACCAAATGTGTGTCCTACTTCATGAGACGAAACAAAACGAATTGCTTCTCCCATATGTTCATCACTGAATTTGTTCCCTCTTGCTTTCGGGTCAATTGGTCCAGTCTGAATACGCATCCAGCTTTGAAGCGAAGTCATTACATTATGCCACCAGATAATATCGGCCTCAATAATTTCACCACTTCTTGGATCAACCACAGATGGTCCCATTGCGTTTGATTTTGGCGATGCAGCATACGTAATAACAGAATAACGCACATCATCAATGTCAAAATCTAAATCTTCTTCAGTAGGTTCTTTTGCAATAACGGCATTTTTAAATCCGGCTTTTTCAAAAGCTGCCTGCCAATCGTGTACCCCATCAATGATGTTTTTTCTCCATTGTTTTGGAGTCGATGGATCGATGTAATAAACGATTGGTTTTTTCGGCTCTACTAATTCACCTTTCATATAACGTTCTTCATCTTCTTTCTTTGGTTCTAAACGCCAGCGGGTAATCAATTCTTTTTCAAGCATTGCCTGCTGTGCATCGGCAAAGTACCAATGCTTTTCAGTAAAAAAACCAATTCGTTTGTCAGAAAAACGAGGTTTCATTGGAGTTTTATCCAATAAAATAATATTAGTTGTCACACCAAGCGTAATGGGTACTGTTGCACCTCCATCGCTTAGTGAAGTTGTCATTTGTGATTTTACAACAATGTTTTTAGGAAAAGATTTTAATCCTTCTATATAGGATAAATCAGATTTTACAGAACCGTTTAAGCCAATGTTGCCCATAACATCATTAAAGCTTTTTTGTTTTCCGTCAAAAATCTTGTTTACTTTAATTACAACAGCGCTCGAATCGTTGTTTTTGGTTTCGATATCAAAAACTTCAATAATAGATTCGGCAAAATTATTAATTACAGATGCTGTGATGGCATCATCTTTAGGAGAAGAAACTTTAGGCTGATAGGTCTTTACCCAGACTTTTTTTGCAATAGTGTCTTTATAAAAGGAAATAACTTTATTTTCATAATTCATTCCTTTATTTAATCCAGCTTCGTTAAGATCATAAGGAACCTGAGATAATTTGTTTACAATTAGAAATTCTCTTTTAAACAAACTATCCTGAATTTCAAAATATACATCGGTTTTAACCTGAATGATATTGAATAGTCCTTTTTTAACAGTCCCTTTTTTTATAAGGTCGCTATATTTTTTGCCTTTTTTGGCGTCAGTAGAATCTTTTTTTACAATTTCACTCTCAGTTTCTTTTTTCTTTTTCTTTTGGGCAAGAACTGTAACAGGAATGAATAATAATAAAATTAGTAAGCAGAATAATTTTACATTATGCAGGAATGCCTTTTCCTTCATTTTGATGTTAAGTTTAAGTTAATTTTCGTCGAAACTATTCGATTTTAGCTCAGAAAAAAAACAAAACGGAGTGAATGGCTTTTTTTTAGGAGTGAATGGATATTAATGGCAGAATACATACGAATTTGCCGTCATTTTCTGAAGTTGTTAAATTGGTTCTGGAGTAGAAGTTATAGATACTTAACAAGTATTTTAAGCCAAAATTTGTGCCAGGCTCGCTGTGAGTCTTTTTTTGAAGATTATTAGTGATTATGACCTGATCTTTTTGAATTAGAATTTCTGTCGTTAACGGATTTTCCTGTGTCGCCATATTGTGCTTAATAGCATTCTCGACTACTACCTGAAATCCCAGATACGGAATAAACTTTTCGAGAGCTTCCTGATCTTCAATTTTAATAGAAAAGAATAATTCTTCCTTGAAACGAGTCTGCTGTAAAAAGATATATTTTTCGATAAATAATAATTCATCCTTAAGCGGTACAATATTTTTTTCAGGCGGATCAATTAAATAACGGTAAATACGGGATAAGTTCAGTGTGAATTTTTGTGCCGTTTTTACATCGCTTCCAACTAACATGTAAAGAGAGTTGAGCGAATTGAATAAAAAGTGCGGATTAATCTGTTCTTTTAAATGCTGCAGCTGAATAAGTGCTTTTTCTTTGATGATTTTTTCATTCTCAACCAAAAGCCTGTTTTTTTCTTTAATGGCAATTCCTTTCTCTTTGTAAGCACGTCTGTTGGCATACGAGAATAAATAGAAAATCAGCAGAAGCATTACCGTTGTAATCGAATATATCCAGGTCGAATATTTATTAATCAACGCTACATTTTCGTCGCTGACATTTTTTGGAAAATTGACACATATAAACCAATGTGTGTTTCTAAGGTCTAATTTTTTTGTAAATCGAATAACATCCAGTCCTAAATATTCAGACATGGTAACTCTTTTTACATAATCCTGCTTTTTTGGAAATATGGTATCAATTGCACGGGTAGAAGAAACCTCATAAATATTTTTTCCTATAAAATTCAATTCAGGATGATAAATACATCTTCCTGACTTATCAAATATAAAAGCATAATTGTTAGTCGATTTAATATCTATACTGGAAAAATAATCAACAAGTTTTTTTAAGTTGATATCGTAGCCATAACGAACAACTGTGTTTTTTGAAGTAAGTTTAAAATAAATTCTCCAAACCCATTCTTCTCCCTGCGGAATAATAACACTTATGTGATCCTGATCTTTATTTTTTTGGATAAAATCTTCTGCATCTTTTTTTAGGTCACCCGAAATAGAATCAGTTCCAAACTGAATTTTATTATCATTTATTTGAAACCAATTATCGGCTACCAATAAATTGGTGTTTTGAACCGAAGACAAAACATGTAAGTTAGAAGCCAGTTCTTCTGGTTTACTTATTTTTAAAACGTGCTTTATTCTGTTTTCCTGTTCCAGAAATTTTGAGAATTCCTGCGACAAAAATTCCTGCTTTTTAATAAAGTTACGCTGTGCTGCTTCTTCATTTGCTTTTTCGGTAAGATCAGTAATCAAATTACTCAATATATATACAGAAGAAACAGTAATAAGAATAGAGACGGCTACATAAATTAAAAATGCACGTCGGGATGTTATTTTTTTTAATCTAAATTTCAAAGAAGTACCAGTAATTTAATTCGCAACCGAGAATTGAGAATCGTATAAGTTTTTATAATATCCATCAGTTTTCATTAATAATTCCTGATGAGTTCCTTGTTCCACAATCAAACCTTTGTCCATTACCACAATTTTATCAGCATTTACAATTGTTGCTAAACGGTGTGCAATAATAATCGAAGTTCTTCCTTTTGTAATCGTTTCCGTTGCACGCTGAATCAATTCTTCAGAATAGGTATCAATAGACGAAGTTGCTTCATCTAGAATCAAAATACTTGGGTTGCTCACATACGAACGTAAAAAAGCAATTAATTGTCTTTGACCAGACGAAAGCATAACGCCTCGTTCCTTAACATCAAAATCATAATTATCTGGAAGACTCATAATAAAGTCGTGAACACCAATTTTCTTTGCAGCATCTAAAACCTTTTCGCGTGTAATTTCAGGGTTATGAAGTGTAATATTATTGTAAATCGTATCGGCAAACAAAAATACATCTTGTAAAACCACAGCGATTTGTTTTCGAAGTGAAGCCAAAGTGTAATTCTCAATATTTTCTCCATCAATACAAATCGTACCGCTGTTAATTTCATAAAAACGATTCAGCAGATTAATAATAGTTGATTTTCCTGCTCCGGTCGAACCTACAATTGCAACAGTTTGTCCGGCATTTACAGATAAATCGATGCCTTTTATAACTTCTTCTTCGGGAATATAACTAAAACGGACTTGTTTAAAATCGATACTTCCGTTAAAAACCGGAGCTTCAATTGTTCCTGTATCCTGAATATGATCCTGAGTATGGATGATATCAAAAACACGATTGGCTGCAATCATTCCTAACTGCATCTCGTTAAATTTATCAGCAATCTGTCTTAACGGATTAAAAAGCATACCGATAAACATCGTATAAGAAAACAAATCTCCGAATGTTGTAAAATTATCACCGTTCAAAATTTTGAATCCTCCAAAAACTACAACTAAACCTAAGGTAATCGACGAAATAATATCGGCAATAGGGAAGAAGATCGAGTTGTATAGAATGGTTTTAATCCACGCAACTCTGTGTTTGTCGTTAATGACTCTGAAATTTTCGGCTTCGATTTTTTCGCGGTTAAAAAGCTGTACGATTTTCATTCCCGTTACACGTTCCTGAACAAACGAATTCATGTTGGCAATCTGTGTACGTACTTCCTCAAAAGCCACCTGCATTTTACGTTGGAAAATTCGGGTAATATAAACCAGAATAGGCATTGCAACAACCACAATCCAGGTAAGTTTCCAGTTCATATAAAACATAAAAATCAAAACCACCAGCATTTTCATCAAATCACTTATAATCATAAACAATCCCTGACTGAAAATACGGGCTATAGATTCAATATCAGAAACAGATCTGGTAACCAGCTGCCCAACCGGAACCAAATCAAAATATTTCATTCTAAAACTTAAAATGTGTTTGAAAAGTTTGTTGCGAATATCTTTTACAATATCCTGTCCAAGCCAGTTAGCCCAATACACAAAATAGAACTGAGAGAAAACCTCCATAAGCAAAACCGATCCCATTAAAATAATGTATAACAGTAAACCAGTCTTGTCGTGCGTTTTGATATAGCCGTCGACCGTTTGTTTTAATAAATAAGGTCGCAGAGCTGCAAAAATAGAGAGCGAAACCGCAAAAATAATAACGCCGTAGTAACGCCATTTATAAGGTTTCGTATATTTTAAAATCCGTTTAAATAAACCGGTATCAAATGCTTTTGCTTTCATTTTTTTGATGCTTTAAGCTTTAGGCTTTAGGCTGTAAGCTATTAGCAGTAAACAGTAAGAAATAAGCCTGAAGCCTATTGCCTAAAGCTTAAAGCTTATAAATAATCGTAATAAATTTTGGTTAAATACAAACCATGCGCCGGAACCGAAAATCCGGCTTTTTCTCTGTTTTTGCTGGCAATAATATTTTCAAAATCTGCCAGCGTGATTTTGTGTAATCCTATATTAATTAAAGTTCCCACAATTGCCCGAACCATGTTTCGTAAAAAACGGTTTGCCGAAATTGTAAAAACCAGTTTGTTATTTTCCTGTTTCCAATAGGCCTCAAAAATCGTGCAGTCAAAAGTATTAACATCTGTATTTACTTTTGAGAAACACTGAAAATCGGTATGCTTCAATAATATCTTTGCAGCCTCATTCATTAACTCAACATCGAGCTTTTGAGTCACGTACCAGCTCAATTCTTCTAAAAACGGATTTTTAACTGTATTGATATGATATTCGTATGTTCTTTTTGTTGCGTCAAATCTACAATGCGCATCATCATGTACCGGAATCAGGTTGTAAACCGCAATATCTTTTGGTAAATACGAATTGAGTTTATGAACCAAAACCGGAATATCAATAGATTTTTCTAAATCAAAATGTCCGTACATTTCCTCGGCATGCACCCCAGTATCTGTTCTTCCGGCGCCCATAACATTTATGGTTGAATTTAATAAAACCGAAAGCGCTTTATTTAAAGTTTCCTGAACTGAAGAAGCATTTGGCTGAAACTGCCAGCCATGATAATGAGTTCCGTTATAAGCAAAATGAATAAAATATCTCATTGTGAGGTACAGAGGTTTTGAGGTGCAAAGGTACAAAGATTTTTTCTTTTTGAGGTTCAAAGGTTCAAAGGGACAGAGGTTCAAAGTTTTCTTTTTAGGGATGTTGTAAAAACGTCTCATTTGTAGAGATTCAAAGCAGGCACATAATGTCTAATAAGTAAATAAAGACAGAATTTACACATAGTTATTAATGTTTTTATACAGGAAAAACCTTTGTACCTTTGCATCTATGAACCTTTGCACCTTAATAAAAAATTGAAAAAAATCCTTCTCCTTTCAGATACACACTCTCATATTGATGATACCATTTTAAAATATGTCGCTCAGGCCGATGAAGTCTGGCATGCGGGTGATATTGGAGATTTGCATGTTACAGATACTATCAAAAAGCTGAAACCGCTTCGTTGTGTGTATGGAAATATTGATGATGCAAAAGCAAGATTAGAATTTCCGCTTAATAATAGATTTATGTGCGAAAATGTATCGGTTTGGATTACGCACATTGGCGGTTATCCCGGAAAATACAATCCTGCGATTAGAGATGAAATGGCTTCAAATCCGCCTAAATTATTTATTTGCGGACATTCGCATATTTTAAAAGTGATGTTTGATAAAAAAAATAACCTATTGCACATGAATCCAGGTGCAGCAGGAAAAAGCGGATTTCATCAAATGCGTACTATGCTTCGTTTTGTAATAGACGATGATAAAATAAAAGATCTGGAAATTATAGAAATTGGTAAAAAATAAAAATTACGAAATGGGAACTTTTATTTTTATAGAAGTTCCTGTGTTTTCATTTGCCCGCGATATAATAGAAAATGATCCTTTTAATTTTTTTATTCTAACCCTGATTCGGTTTAAACCAAAACCTTCAATTTCGTTGAGTTTTTCAGAATCAAAACCTTTTCCGTTGTCGTGAATAATAATAATTAACTGATTCTTATTTTCATGCAGTGAAATTTGAGCTTTCTTCGCTTCACTGTGATTAATTATATTACTCACCAATTCTGAAACAATAAAATAAAGCTTCGTTTCGAATTTTTCAGAATATCTGATTTCTGACGCAACTGAGCTTGAAAATGCAAACTCAATACTCGAATTAGAATTCCTTTCGCATAAATCTTCTAAAGCATAAATTAAGCCAAAACGAACCAATAGGGTAGGAACAAGGTCATGTGATATATCTCGTAAAAGATCATGAGCTTGTGCCAGAATGGCTTTTGCTTTTTGAATTTCTTCAGACTGAATATTGGTTTTTGTTGTAAAAACATTTAAATGCAGTCCGGCCGAAGATAAAAGCGAATTTATATTATCATGTAAAAAAGAAGCAATTTTTTTTTGTTCAGTTTCCTGACTGTCAATTCCGGCATTTATTACATTTAAGAGGATTTTCTGCTTGGTGTCTTTTCGCTTTATCTTTTGTTTTAATCGGTTGTTTTGATACACAAAATAGAAAAGAAAAAACAATATAATAATAAGAACAATAGATAAGCTTACGACTTTTTTATTTCGTAATTGTTCCAGTTTGATTTGTTTGAAAACGTTGGTTTTATTTGAACTTTCAGAAATTGTCGTTTTTGACTTTTCAGAAGAAATAGTATCCTGGCTAAAAGCTTTATTTTCAATTGGAACAAAGAAAAATACTAATATGAAAACTCTAATAAAAGACATAGATTTTATTTGATTTTGAATGTTTCTCAATTGAATTACTCGTTAATTAAATTGTTTTTTAAAGCATATTTTACAAGTCCGATAGTATTTTTTATGTTGAGCTTTTTCATAATGTTTTTTCGGTGTGTTTCGACAGTGTTTACACTAATGAATAGCTTTTCGCTTATTTCTTTTCCACTGTATTCCAGACAAATTAAGGTTACGATTTCAATTTCTCTCGGACTTAAAATAGGATTTTCGATATAAACATTCTTATTCAGTTTTGGGTTGTTTTGAGAAAACATGCTGAATATTTTTTCTCTCACTGCATCCGAAAAATATTCCTGCCCTTCATAAACAGCTTCTATAGCTTCAATCATATTTTCTCCGGCACATTTTTTTGTCAAATAACCTTTAGCACCCAGTTTCATTACTTCTTTAATGATTTTCAGGTCGTCATAACTCGATAAAATAATGACTTTGCAAGGCAGACCTTTTTGATTGAATTCTTTTAAAACTTCAATCCCGTCTTTTTGAGGCATACTAATATCTAAAACAAGAATATCAGCCTGGTCTTGAATTACATCATCATATACAGTTACACCATTCAATGAACTGCCCACAATTTCAAAGTTTGAAACCGTTTGTAATAAATTGGTCAGTCCGTCGATCAGTACCTGATGATCATCGGCAAGATGTATTTTTATTTTAGTCATAAAATGCTTCTTTGCACAAAATGCAAATTTATGAATAAAATATCTTACAAAAATGATATTTGGAAATGATTTGGGATATTCTGTTTAAGAGAAAAATAAGGCACAAAAAAACCCGAATATAAATTCGGGTTCTCTTCGCACAAAAAATTAAGTTTATAGGTTTATCTCAAACGGTCTACAGATTTTACAAGATCTTCGTCCTTCTTGATGGCCTTATTAGCTAAAACTAATAACACGATAGCAGCAATAGGAAGAAACATCCCAATACCTTTCTCAGAAACAGCTTCTGCTGTTTCTCCAGATAAATTTAGAGAACGATATACAAACAATCCTAATAAAATTAAATTTAATATTATGTTCAGTCTGCCCATGACAAACTGATTTTGTCTTTTTTTGTATGAAATAATGCTAATGATAGTAAGCATTGTGCTTAAACCTAAAATTACAGTGTAAAGCTGGCTTTGCATGAAATAAAAAGCCTTACCTGTATTTAATGTCCAAAGCGGCGTAAAAAACATTAAAACCCCAGTAACTACAAAGGTTAGAATTAAATATACGGTTTGAATTCGTTGTAACATAACTTGAAATTGTTTTACAAAAATATATTTTCTTTTTTTAAAATACTATTGTATGATTAAATTTTATTCGTATTATTGCATCAAAATACCGTAAGCACTTCATACTGCGGTCAATTGAAATAAATTATCTACCTATTCTTTTTACAGTATTTCCTTTAAAATAATTAAATTCATAGAACATTCATGTTTGATATTTCTGCATTAAAAGAAATGAAGCTTTCTGAGCTTCAAGAAATAGCTAAGCTAGCTAAAACAATAAAGATTAACGGCGTTAAAAAAGATACTCTGATTACTCAGATATTAGCGCATCAGGAAGCGGCAGCTGCACCGCCGGCAGAAACTATTGCAGAAAAGGAAGTAAACACTGAAAAACCAAAAAGAGCCCGAATTGCTCCTGCTAAAAAAACAGTTAGTAAAAGTGCTCCGGTTCTAGAATTTGATGCTGTAGAGGAAGCTCCAAAGGAAATTGTAACTCCTGCAGCTGTAGAAGAAAAACAGCCGGCAGAAGCCGAAGAAGTATCTGAAGATAAAACAGCAGAGAAAAAAGGTCCAAAAGTTGTCAAATTCAATAAGTCGGCTTATGAAAAAAAGGTCGCACAGCAAAAGGAAAAAGAAGCTGTAAAAGAAGTGATTTCGACAGAAGAAACAGCAGAAAATACCACAACAGCACCAGTTGCTGAAAAAACTGAAAATACTGCCCCGGTTAAAAAGATTAATCCTAATCAGAATAAAAACCAAAATCCCAACCAGAATCAAAATCCGAATCAAAATCAAAACCAAAACCCAAATCAAAACGGGAACGGAAATGGTAACAATGGGAATCAAAACCAAAACCACAAAAACAAAAAGAACAACAACAATTTCAGAGATTCTGATTTTGAATTCGATGGAATTATCGAAAGCGAAGGTGTTCTTGAAATGATGCCGGACGGTTACGGATTTTTGCGTTCTTCTGATTATAATTATTTAGCTTCTCCGGATGATATTTATTTATCAACTTCACAAATCAGATTATTTGGTTTAAAAACTGGAGATACCGTAAAAGGTGTGGTTCGTCCTCCAAAAGAAGGAGAGAAGTTTTTCCCTCTTGTTCGCGTTTTAAAAATTAACGGACATGATCCGCAGGTTGTCCGCGACCGAGTTTCTTTTGAGCACCTGACACCGGTTTTCCCTTCTGAAAAATTTAAATTAGCCGAAAAAGGCAGCTCTATATCAACTCGTATTATCGATTTGTTTTCTCCTATTGGAAAAGGACAGCGTGGAATGATCGTTGCACAGCCAAAAACAGGTAAAACAATGCTTTTAAAAGACATTGCCAACGCAATTGCAGCTAATCACCCGGAAGTTTATTTAATCGTTCTTTTGATTGATGAGCGTCCTGAGGAGGTTACCGATATGCAGAGAAGTGTTCGCGGCGAAGTTATCGCGTCAACTTTTGACAGAGAACCGCAGGAACACGTAAAAATCGCTAATATTGTTTTGGAGAAATCAAAACGTTTAGTTGAATGCGGACATGATGTTGTAATTTTGTTAGATTCTATTACACGTTTAGCAAGAGCTTACAATACAGTTCAGCCGGCATCTGGAAAAGTGTTAAGTGGTGGTGTTGATGCGAATGCATTACAAAAACCAAAACGTTTCTTTGGAGCAGCAAGAAATGTAGAAAATGGAGGTTCATTAAGTATCATTGCAACTGCATTAACCGAAACTGGTTCTAAAATGGATGAGGTGATCTTTGAAGAATTTAAAGGAACTGGTAACATGGAACTTCAGTTAGATCGTAAAATTGCTAACAAACGTATTTTCCCTGCAATCGATCTTACTTCTTCAAGTACACGCCGCGACGATTTATTACTTGACGAGAAAACATTACAAAGGATGTGGATCATGCGTAAATATCTATCAGATATGAACCCGGTAGAATCTATGGATTTTGTAAACGACCGTTTCAAGAAAACAAAGAACAACGAAGAGTTTTTGATTTCTATGAATGACTAAAAAGAGGTTCTAAGATGCTAAGGTTCTGAGGCGCTAAGCTTTTTTGTTTAACTTTAAACTTTAGTTAATAATATAAAAAGGGATGAGTTTTATAAGCTCATCCCTTTGTTTTTATCTTAGAACCTTAGCATCTTAGTAGCTTAGTATCTCAGAACCTTATTTAATCGGTTTATCCACTACCGGTCTATTCTCTCTATTAGCTAAATCCCATGCAAGTACAAAAGCAAGTTTTGTTCTTTTGGTTAAAGCATCGTATTCGATTTTTTGAGGTTCGTCGCCTTTTCCGTGGTAATCTTCGTGAACTCCGTTAAAGAAGAAAATTGCAGGAATACCGTGTTTTGCGAAGTTATAGTGGTCAGAACGCTCATAAAAATGATTTGGGTCTTTAGGATCATTAAATTTAAAATCTAAGTCCATTTTGATGTATTTCTCGTTTTGAGCTACAACCGCATTATGAAGATCAGATGATAATCTGTCGGCACCAATAACATACACATAATTGTTAGTGTTTGCGTGTTCAACATCACGGCGTCCGATCATGTCGATATTGATATCAGCAATTGTGTTTGCAATTGGGAAAAGAGGGTTTTCTGAGTAAAAACGAGATCCGTGCAGTCCATGCTCCTCGCCAGTTACGTGCAAAAACAAAATAGAACGTTTTGGTCCGTGTCCTTGTTTTTTAGCCTTAGCAAAAGCTTTAGCCATTTCAATAACCGCTACAGTTCCAGAACCATCATCATCAGCTCCGTTGTAGACTTCGCCGTCTTTAATCCCTACGTGATCGTAGTGAGCAGAAATAACCAAAACTTCATCCGGTTTTTCAGAACCTTCGATGTAAGCCCAGATATTTTCTGAATCTGGTAAATTTTGATTACGTTTTGCATTTAAATAAGATGCAGGAATGTGCTGGTAAAAATCTGAAGCACCTTTTGGGAAAGAGATACCGCTTTTTTTGTATTGGTCAATCATATAAAGACCTGCTTTTTTTTGTCCTGCAGATCCGGTTTCACGACCTTCCATTTCATCTGAAGCCACAACATAAAGCATTGTTTTAAGGTCTTTTTCAGAGATAAGCTTGACATATTTAGAGGGATCTGAATTGTCTTTGTTTGCTGCCGACTGCGTGTTTTTACATGAAAACGCTGTTGCACCAATTAAAAATAAAATGAGTAATTTTTTCATTTCTTACTTGTTAGTGTAAATTAATAAATGTGTAAAGAATGTATAAAGTGAGTAAAAATAGAATAAAAAGAGAATTTATTATAAACAGTAAGAAACTTTTTATAAAAGATACTATTCTGGACTCGCCATAAAAACGATGATGCGCCGGATAAAAGTAATAACACATCCAGACTGTTCCTGCAAAAGTCGTTAACCCGGAAACGTATGACAACGGACTGTCTTCTCCAAATAAACCTACAATCCTGTCAACTACAAACATAATGAGAAAGATAAGAAGGAGGAAGGAAAAATAATGAAGCGTAAAGATCCCGTGATCAAAATAATACCATCTTTTTTTGTTGTGAAAAAGCCACAGAAAAAAAGCAAAAAAGGGCATAATGATAAATAAGATTTTCGGCAGATTATGAAAGAACGATTCAACGAACTTTTCATAAATCTCTTTTTTGGTATATTTTTCAGTCACATGTATTGCTTTTTCAGAAAACCAATACGATGAAGCATTCAATTTCTCATTTTCTTTTCCATATTTCTGAATCGAATCAAGTTCTTTTATCGTCTTAAAATGAAAATACCTTTTGTCTTTCTTTTTATCTATACTTTCATTAGTTTTAGAAATTTCTTTGTTCAGCGCAGTTTCACTTTTATCAATTTTTTCGTTTATGTTGGCTGGAAACAGGGAAATCATTAAAAAAGTAATAAAACTTATAAAAATATAAAGACGAACCGGAGCAAGATAAGACAAACGCTTTCCGGAAAGATATTCTTTAGTAAGCGTAGAAGGCTTAAAAAGAAGATTTTTTATTGTTTTCCAGAATGCATTTTCATAATGCGTTAAATCTTCAAAAAAGTGAATAAACAAATGATGAAAAGTTTTTCTGGAATCGCTGTTTTCCTGCCCGCAGTTTGGACAAAACTTTTGTTCAACAACATGCCTGCAGTTTAAACAGGTTTTGTCTTCTCTAATTTTGTTGTGTGACATTGGTTATTTTAGTTGGTTTTGATTTGGTTATTTTTGGCCGCCGATTATACGGGTTAAACAAATTTGTATAATCAAGCGTCATCTGCGTGCTATAAAAAAGTATTATTTCTTAAGCACTTCGTTTAAAAAAAGCTGTAAATGTTCAAAAGATCTTTTGGCAGCAACCGGGTTATAAGCAGCGCCTTTAGAATTGTCGTTTCCAGCTTCGGGATTTGTGAATGAGTGTACTGAATTGGCATAATAAATCATCTGCCAGTCAGCTTTAGAATCACGCATTTCCTGCTGAAATGATGTAATTTCTTCTTTTGGCACAAACGGATCATCAGCCCCGTGACAAATTAAAACTTTGGCTGTAATAGGTTCTGTTTTTCTCGCAGCATCTTTTCCTAAACCTCCGTGAAAAGAAGCAATTCCTTTTACGTTTAAATGACCGCGCGCTGCTTCAAGAACTCCAGTTCCTCCAAAACAGTAACCAATAGCCACGATATTATCTGCATTTGCTCCAGATTTAACTAATTCCTGCAAAGCGGCGTTAATTCGTTTTTGATACGCTTCGTAATTTGTTTTATAGAAACCAGCTTGTTTTCCAGCCTCACCTGTATTTTTTGGATAATTTCCTTCTCCATAAATATCAGCGATAAAAACATGGTAACCCAGTTTCGATAAATCTTCGGCAATTCCTTTAGAGGCATTGTCAATTCCAAGCCATGCCGGTAAAAGCAAAATTCCTGGATTATTATTGCTTTTTTTAGCCGATTTAATAAATAAACCATTCAAAGTCTGGCTTCCTTCAGAATATTTTACGGGTTTCAGTTGTGCATTCATAGTAGTTGAAAACAATATTGCAGCGAAAATAAGTGTGATCGAATTTTTCATTTTTTACAATTTTTAACAAATATCTGAAATAAAATGTTACAAAAAAACCTCTCAAGCCATTTCTTGAGAGGTTTATATTCTTAAAATTGAATGAAATTGAGATTCTTTATAAAGAGACATTTCTTTTAAAAGCGCATCCCAATTCGACCATAGAATCGGTTTTGGCAATTCCTGGAATATTGTCGATTTTATCGTATAATATTTTACGCATATGTTCGTGGTTTCGAGCAGTAATTTTAAGGTAAAGCGTAAACGAACCCGTTACGAAATAGCATTCTGTAATTTCGGGAATTTCTTTTAAAGCCTCAATAATTCTTTCAGAATCAGAATCCTTATTTAATGTAATTCCAGTAAAAGAAGCCCAGTCGTACCCAATTTGTTTTTCGTTTAAAATAGGTTTGATTCCTGTAATTATGCCCTGCTCAAATAAACGGTTTATACGCTGATGCACCATTGTATTCGAAATTTTCAAATTAGAAGCAATTGTCGAATAAGCAATTCGACCGTCTTTTTCTAACTCTTTGATGATTTTTACGTCAAATTCATCTAACATATCCATGCCGTTATTTTTAATTTCTGTAAAGATAAAAAAACTCTCAATTGAATTTGAAGCCAATTTTTTTAAAATGACTTAAAAACGCTTTAAAATAAGTTATATTTATTTTTTAAAACTAAAATAAGGTTAAAAATGTTTGATTTTTGTTCTTAAATAAATAATTTTTATATTTTTGTTTCAGAAAAAATAAAATTATCATGGCAAATACTCAAGAAATACTTTCGTCAAAATCAGAAGTTTTGATTGAAAAAGAGAATAAATACGGAGCACATAACTATCATCCGCTTCCTGTAGTGTTAGAAAAAGGAGAAGGTGTTTATGTATGGGATGTTGACGGGAAAAGATATTATGACTTCTTATCTGCTTATTCTGCTGTAAATCAAGGACACTGCCATCCAAAAATTGTGAAAGCAATGATAGATCAGGCACAGACCTTAACGCTTACATCTCGTGCTTTTTACAATGATAAACTAGGAAACTACGAAGAATACGTTACAAAATATTTCGGTTTTGATAAAGTACTGCCAATGAATACAGGTGCAGAAGCTGTTGAAACTGCACTAAAAGTATCCAGAAAATGGGCTTATGAAGTAAAAGGAATTCCTGAAAATCAGGCGCAGATTATTGTATGCGAGAATAATTTTCACGGAAGAACAACGACAATCATTTCATTTTCTAACGACGAAACAGCCCGTAAAAACTTTGGTCCGTTTACAGATGGATTTATAAAAATTGAATACGATAATCTTGAAGCCCTTGAAAAAGCTTTAGAATCATCAAAAAATATTGCCGGATTTTTAGTTGAACCTATTCAGGGAGAAGCCGGAGTTTATGTGCCAAGTGAAGGATATTTAGCAAAAGCAAAAGCATTATGCGAAAAGCACAATGTTTTGTTTATTGCAGATGAGGTTCAAACCGGAATTGCACGTACCGGAAAATTATTAGCTGTTCACCACGAAAATGTACAGCCGGATATCCTGATTTTAGGAAAAGCAATTTCTGGCGGCGTTTATCCGGTTTCGGCAGTTTTATGTAATAATGAAATCATGAATGTTATCAAGCCGGGTCAGCATGGATCTACTTTTGGAGGAAATCCAGTTGCGGCAGCGGTTGCGATTGCAGCTCTTGAAGTGGTAAAAGACGAAAAATTAGCCGAAAATGCAGAACGTTTAGGAATAATTCTAAGAGAAGGGTTAAACAAGATTGCCGAAAAGAATGACTTAATTACGCTGGTTCGCGGTAAAGGACTTTTGAATGCAATTGTAATTAACAGCGGCGAAGATTCTGATTTGGCTTGGGAGATCTGCTTGAAATTTAGAGATAACGGATTACTGGCAAAACCAACACACGGAAACAAAATTAGATTTGCACCGCCATTGGTAATGACAGAAGAACAAATTAAGGAATGTCTTGAAATTATCGAGAAATCTTTAAACGAGTTTAAAAACTAAATTCAGTTGCAATTATAAAAGGTACAGCTGCGAAAATCTTTCGCAGCTGTTTTGTTTTTTGGCAAATTGGAATTATATAATGAAGTGTATTAATTATATAAATTTTAAATCAGGAACGTGAGTAGTTTTGAATGTCTTTAAAAAAGACCTGAAAATTTGTTTAACCTTATAAAAATTATTTCAGATGGCTTACGCAAATAATGATTTAACACGCTTTTTAGACGCACAGAACAAACTTTATCTTACGGCTTACTCCGAATTACAAAAAGGGAAAAAAGAAACGCACTGGATGTGGTTTATTTTTCCGCAGATAAAAGGTTTAGGAAAAAGTACGATTGCTAAATATTATGCTCTTGCAGATTTAAAAGAGGCAGAAGATTTTCTAAATCATCCTATTTTAGCCAAACATCTAATTGAAATTTGCAAGGTTTTATTAGAATATAAAACAAAATCTATTGAAGCAATTTTGGGTGAATTAAATGCACGAAAACTTCGTTCCTCAATGACGCTTTTTTCTCAGACAGAAAATGCAGATCCTATTTTTCAGGAAATATTAGATGTGTTTTTCTTAGGGTTTTCAGACCCGCTTACTTTAGCAGGTATTGCAGAACCAGAAATTGCCATGGCATCTTAATTTTTTACAATTAAGAGTGCTCCGAAGTACAAAGCCCCAGCGGGGCGGTATATTTTGCAACCGATAGATATTTCGCAATTTATTTCTATAAATATTCAGCTTCTCCGAAGCCATATTCATGGATAATAAATGCTTTCTATAAATATTCAGCTTCTCCGAAGCCATATTCATGGATAATAAATGCTTTCTATAAATATTCAGCTTCTTCGAAAGCCATATTTAAAAATGACTGTTATTTTACTTTCTTACTATTTATATATTAAAAAAGCGATTGTCCTAAAACAATCGCTTTGGTTTATAATTACTTAAAATATCAAAAAAAGTAATTATTTCGAGAGAACAAAATCTCCTTATTTTTAGAATCTCACTTTTTTAAGTTCCCAAATGGTTTTAATAAAAGTATCGACATCTTCGGTTGTATTATAAAATGCTAATGACGGACGAACAGTCGTTTCAACACCCATTCTTCTTAAAATAGGCTGTGCACAATGATGTCCTGTTCGCACCGCAACACCTTCTTTGTTTAAAGCCTGACCCACCTGATCGTTTGAATAACCTTGTAAATTAAAAGACAATACACTGGCTTTGTCTTTGGCAGTTCCAATCAATCGTACACCCGGAATTTCTTTCAATAATCTTGTGGCATATTCTAACAAATAATGCTCGTATTGACCAATGGCTTCGATTCCTAATTTGGTGACATAATCTATTGCCGCGCCAAGACCAATGGCATCGGCAATATTTCCGGTTCCGGCTTCAAAACGATTGGGTGCTTTGTGGTATTTTATTTCCTCAAAAGTCACATCCTGAATCATGTTGCCGCCAGATTGATACGGCTGCATTTCGTTTAGTAAGTCTTCTTTTCCGTACAAAGCTCCAATTCCCGTTGGACCAAATAATTTATGTCCTGAAAAAACCAGCCAGTCTGGATTTAAATGCTGAACATCGACTTTCATATGCGAAACCGATTGTGCACCGTCAATTAAAACTTTTGCTCCGGCAGCGTGTGCCATTTCAACTATTTTTTTTGCAGGTGTTACTGTTCCTAAAGCATTTGAAACTTGAGTAAAAGCAACCAAACGTGTTTTTGAGGTGAGCAGTTTTGCATATTCATCAAGCAGAATCTGACCATCGTCATCAACAGGAATTACTCTTAGTTTTAAGCCTTTTTTATCAGCAAGACGTTTCCACGGAACAATATTCGCATGATGCTCAAGATTACTCACAATAATTTCATCGCCTGAATTTAAATTCTGTTCGCCCCAGGTCGAAGCCACCAGATTTATTCCTTCTGTTGCGCCTCTCACAAAAACAATTTCATTTACAGAACCGGCATTTAAAAAAGCTTTCACTTTTTCACGCGCCGCTTCATACGCATCAGAGGCACGCGCCGCCAGTTCATGCGCTGCACGATGGATATTTGAATTTTCGTGTTCGTAGAAATACGCAATTCTGTCAATAACTGATTGTGGTTTCTGCGTTGTTGCCGCATTATCAAACCAAACTAAAGGCTTTCCGTTTACTGTTTCTCTCAAAATCGGGAAATCCTTTTTTACTAGTGAAGCATCAAAATAATGTCCTTTAAAAAGCTGGATCTCTTTATGATCGAAAGAATTTCCAACTATAAGATCTGTACTTCTTTTATCAAATGCAAAAGGATTCTGATCTAAAAAATAATACGAATTTGCTGTTTCATTTCCGTTTAAAGGAAATTCTTCACGTTTTTTAAACTGAGTATCAACAGATGCCAAAGCCGCCTGCAATTCGATCTCAAAAGAAGAATTTTCAGCTTGAAAAGGCAGATATTGATGGTTCAGTGAAAAAACCGAGAAAAGACTTTCTTCATTCAATTGAGGGGAATTCCCGTTTTTTAAATTTGAATCATAAAACCCATTATGTGGATTGTTCATATTTAAATCATGGTTTTCCTCAACTCCTGAAGATGAATTTCTATTTTGCGGATTAAATCCTGCCCCGGCATTTGGGTATAAAGCTGAAGCTCCAGTATTGCCGTAATTTGATACAGAAGGAGAAGCTCCAAAACCGCTGAATGCAGGCGGCGCCGGCGGTACACTCGACGGACTCACCGCAGGAATATGACCAAACTGATCACTGTTTCCGGCATGTAAAATCGTTTCTGCAATTTTTACCGCACGGGGATGTTCGGCTTTATCCGGACTTAATGAAATTTCTTTTGGAAACTCATTCGGTAAAGCTTTAAACAACTCGTTTGCTAAATTTTGCAGATCGTCGATGTTTGGTAAACCGTTGTTGTTAATATTTGTACTCATGATACTTTCCTATTTCTACATCTTCTAAAACAGCAATAGCATCATCAACTAAAATAGCCAAAGAACAATACAGCGATACTAAATACGAAGCAATGGCTTTTTCATTAATTCCCATAAAACGAACCGATAATCCAGGAGATTGTTCGCCTTGTAATCCCGGCTGGATTAATCCGATAACGCCCTGACGGCTTTCGCCTGTTCTTAAAAGAATGATTTTTGATTTTCCTTTTACGATTGGCAATTTATCTGATGGAATAAGCGGAATTCCTCTCCAGGTTAAAAACTGGGATCCAAATAATGAAGTTGTTGGAGGCGGAACACCACGACGTGTACATTCGCGTCCAAAAGCAGCAATTGCAAGCGGATGCAGTAAAAAGAATCCAGGTTCTTTCCAGACTTTTGTCAGCAATTCATCTAAATCATCCGGAGTTGGTGCTCCTGTTCTGGTTTTTATAATTTGAGACGGCGCAACGTTGCTCAATAATCCGTAATCTTTGTTGTTGATTAATTCGCTTTCCTGACGCTCTTTGATGGTTTCGATTGCCAGACGAAGCTGTTCAGAAATTTGGTTATACGGCTTGCTGTACAAATCAGAAACGCGGGTATGAACATCAACAATAGTTTGTACGGCTGCCAGATTGTATTCTCTTGGATTTTCGATATAATCTACGAAAGTGTTAGGTAAAACCCTTTCGTCACGGGCAGAACAATCGACTTCAATGTGGTTTGCGTTTTTAACTTTATTCAAACGAAATACTCCTGATTCTACAGGAACCCAATGCAAAAGATGCGTTAACCAGCGTGGTGTAATAGTACCAATTTGAGGAACGGTACGAGTTGCGATTGCTAATTGTCTTGCAGCAACATCGCCTAATGCGGTCTGTTGTTTTTGTAAATCTGCCATAGTTTTAAGGTTTTTTGGTTACTTTTTATTTTTTTGAACAATTCTAAGATTTAACTCTTAAAATTACGGGTTTTATTTTTATGTAATGTTTTGGTATTTAGTTTTTTATGAGAAAAAATCGAATAATTCTTCTACAGAAAGATAACGTTCTCCGGTATCATAATTAAAAGTCAGTATTACGGCATCTTCCGGAATATTTTTTATTTTTTTAGAAACCGCTGCTAATGCTGCTCCAGTAGAAATTCCTCCAAAAATGCCTTCCTCTTTTGCTATTTTTTTAGCAAATGAAAAAGCATCATTTTTTTCGATCGTTACAATCTCATCTACATATTCACAGTTAAAAACTTCAGGAATAAATCCGGCGCCAATTCCCTGTAATGGGTGAGGAGCAGGAATACCGCCGCTTAAAACCGGAGAAAGGGCAGGCTCTACTGCAATTGTTTTAAGATTTGGAAAATGCTGTTTCAAAATTTTAGAAACTCCAGTAATGTGCCCGCCTGTACCAACTCCCGTAATCAAATAATCAATACCGTCTGGAAAATCGGCAAGGATTTCCTGTGCCGTTGTTCTTTCGTGAACTTCAACATTGGCTCTATTGGTAAATTGAGAAGGGAGGAAAGAGTTTTTAATAGTCGATGCCAGTTCATTTGCTTTTTCAACCGCTCCAGAAGTTCCTTTTTCCCTCGGTGTCAAAACATATTCGGCACCATAAGCTTCGATAATTTTTCGGCGTTCAACACTCATCGATTCCGGCATTACAATAATTACTTTATACCCTTTTACGGCTGCCACTAACGAAAGCCCAATTCCGGTATTTCCGGATGTTGGCTCAATAATAATAGAATCCGGATTTAAAAGTCCTTTTTTCTCTGCATCTTCAATCATAGCCAGAGCAATCCTGTCTTTGATACTCGATCCCGGATTTGATTTTTCTAACTTAATCCATACCTCATGGGTTTTAAAAAGCTTGTTGAGCTTAATGTGCGGCGTATTGCCAATGGTTTCTAAAATGTTTTGATATTTCATGTGTTTGATATTTTTAAACTTCAATTATTGAGTAATTTAAACACATAGAAACATAGAATTTCGACACTTTAAAAAAGACGTTTCACTTGCATTAACTTATCCCGATAGCTATCGTGACTATGTGTGACGACCTGTCATCTTTTTAATCTTTATCTCAAGAAAAAAGATCTATGTTTCTATGTGTTTAAATTAATAATTTTATTTTTTCAGTGCCGCACCGCCTGGCATTGTTTCTGGTTTTAGTTTGAATTTGCTGTATTCTACAACTCCCGTTTTGTCTGCCCATTCAAAATACGAAGCCGAAAGTTTGTTTACGATTGCCGGATTCTGTTGGGCTACATTTGTAGTTTCTCCTCGGTCTTTTTCAAGATCATACAATTCCCATTCATAAGAAGGATAAATCGAAACTAACTTCCATTTTCCATCGCGAACGGCTCTGTTTCCGGCTCTTTCCCAAAATAATGGTGCGCCTCTGTCGACCTGTGAAACATTATTAAATAAAACAGGTAACAAACTTTTTCCAGCCAGGGCGTTTGTCGTCACACCATTATATTCTTTTGGGTATTCAATTCCGGCTAGTTCATAAAAAGTAGGAGCGAGGTCAATAATGTGTCCGGTTCCTTTATCAATTCTGCCCGCTTTGATTTTTGACGGATACCAGGCAATAAACGGCGAACTAAAACCGCCTTCATGCATATTGTTTTTATATTGCTGTAACGGAGTATTAGATAAGTAAGCCCAGTTTTGTTCCTGATAATCAAATGAACCCGAAGTTCCAACTGGTCCATCATTTCGAACCAAACCTCTTCCCAGCGGATTATATGTATTGAATCCTCCCTGAGCGCCGTTGTCTGATATGAAAATAATCAGCGTATTTTTGTCTTTTTTCAAAGCTTTTAGTTTGTCAAGAACTTTACCCACATTTTGATCCATATTGTCGACCATTGCGGCATAAACTTCCATTTTAGCTTTCCAAAATTGCTTTTCGTCATACGTTAGTTTATTCCATTCCGGAACTTCAGGATCTCTTGGCGATATAGTTTGGTCTGCCGGTAAAATGCCGTTTGCTTTTAGTTTCTGAATTCTTTTTTCTCTTAAAACATCCCAGCCTTCGTCAAATTTTCCTCTGTATTTGGCAATATCAATAGGTTTTGCCTGTAGCGGCCAGTGAGGTGCGGTAAAGGCTAAGTATAAAAAGAAAGGTTTATTTTCTTTGTTTTGCTCATCTAAAAAAGTCACTGCATTATTTCCAATTTCATCTGTAAAATAATATGAATCATCTTTTGGATGCAGTTCTTCGTTATTGCGGATTAATTTTACCGGATAAGGTGTTTTTCCAAATGGAAGCGGTTTGGTGTCAAAATAGTTTGAGGCGCCTTTTAAGATTCCGTAAAATTTGTCAAATCCTCTTTGATTCGGCCATTGCGCCTGATCTTCAGAACCCACGTGCCATTTTCCAGATAAAAGTGTGCTGTAACCGCCAGAACGGAAAACTTCTCCAAGCGTTAAAGATTCTTTGTTTAAGTAGCCCTGATAAGCCGGTAGACCTAAATTTACATCAAAAAATCCAACTCCGGCTTTATGCTGATATTGTCCGGTTAGGAGAGAAGCCCTTGTTGGGGCACAAATCGAATTGTTATAAAATTCGCGTAATCGTAAACCTTCTGAAGCCAGTTTATCAAGATTTGGTGTTTTAATTTCTGAACCATAATTTCCTAAATCTGAATATCCCATATCATCAACCAAAATCAGAATAATATTGGGTTTCGTTTCGGTTTGAGCATTTGACTCCTGAGAAGTGAAAGCTCCGGTTAAAAGAATGGAAAACAGAAGTTTTGTAATTTTTGTATTCATTGTAATGTACTTTTTTGTGTGTTGGTTTTTGTTTTTGTAAGTGATAAATGTTCTTTAAAATCAGGTCATTTCTGTTGCCGCAGAAATGACCCTTTGTAATCAAAAAGAATGTTAGTTTGTCGTCTCCATTTTCATTTTTGATTTAGTATAACGTAATAACTTTTGAAGCACAGGCTTCAAATGATATTTCAATAGAATTTGGGATAAATGCAGTTCGTTTTGATGTGTCCCGATTTTAATTTTAAACCGATTGAAAGCGAACATAAATGGAAGAATTAACAACAGCTGCACATATAACAAGAAGCGTTATAAGTGTTTTTTTTACGAAGAATGTGAAACGTATTGTGTACTGCTGTTTTCAAAATGTAAGTTTTTAATTTTAAACTCTACTAATTCTATAGACAAAGTTATGTTTAATATTGTAAAAACCAAATTATTCTTTACTTTTTTTGAAAAAAAGATGTGATGTAATAGGGTATAGGTATGTTTTTAGGTTGTAATTTGTTGTTTTTTAATGTTTTAGTTGGCTGTAAGATACAAAGCATGTCATTGCGAGGAACGTAGCAATCTCATTTGTTTAATCAAGCTTTGCAGCTAATTGTTAATGTGACTGCTTCGTTCCTCGCAATGACTTAGCGTGCTTAGCGTAAAACTTAGCGCCCTTTGCGGTTCAACTATTACCCAAAAAGCAAAAACGCAACAATCAATGTAACAATCACATTGAATAACTGTGCAATTAAAAAAGCATATAATGGTATACGGCTGTTATTGCTCAATAAATCCTTAAAATTGGTTTCTAAACCTATGCTTGTAAAAGCCAGTGCAAACCAAATTCCCTGAAGGTTTTTTAAACTGTCTTTTACGTTGTTTCTGGTTTCTGGTGTAATTAGAAATGAAAAGAGCAGAGAAGCAGCGATAAATCCGATTACGAATTTTGGGAAACGCTCCCAGATTACTTTTAAAGTTGGTTTGGATTCGACAGCTTCCGATGTTGTATTATGCGAATACGTCCAATAAACCGAAATGGCAAAAGCAGCTAATCCGAGTAAAACGTTTTGAGAGAATTTTACAATTGTACTGATTTTTAAAGCCGTTTCGCCAACCAAAGTTCCCGAAGCCACAACAGCTCCAGATGTGTCGATACTGCCGCCAAGCCATGCTCCGGTTACTTCTTCGGGAAAATTGAAATATCTGGCAATAATAGGCATGAAAATCATCATGGGAATTGCGGTTACCAAAACAATTGAAATAACGTATGATAATTTTTTAGAATCGCCTTTTATTGCGCCCGATGTTGCAATTGCAGCAGAAACACCGCAGATAGAAACGGCACTCGAAATCATCATTGTGAGTTCATCGTCGACTTTTAATTTTCGGCAAAGCCAAAAGGCAAAACACCAGACAGATATAACAACAACCAATGCCTGTATTAAGCCTAATGATCCTGCCTTTAAAATATCTGAAAAAATAACACTGGTTCCCAATAAAACCAGTCCAATTTTTACAAAAACTTCTGTAGAAAGTGCAGAGCGAAACCATTCCGGAAGTTTGAAAAAGTTGCCAATAGCCAAACCAATTATCAAACTAAAAATTACAGCTTCGAGATTAATCGATTTTATGGCTGCATTTCCAGCCAGAATAAGGGCAATTAATGTTAAGATATATACTACAGGAAAAGTAAATAGAAAATATCTTACAGGTCTTCCAATCAAAAAAGTACCCAGCGTACCAATGGAAATAAAATATATAAATTGAATAAAAAGAATTTCAAGGTTTTGAAGATCGAATACTTTTGCTTGTAAATCGGCAGGGTTTGACCAGTTAAAAACGGGAACTTCGGGAAGAAATATAAAAAGTGAAATCCCAATGATTATAAATCCCAGAATTACAACAGTCCAGTCTTCGTGGATATTAAATTTTTTAGATTGAGTTGACATATTTTTGATTTGATTATTCTAAGAATTATCGATTCTAAGATTTTATTTCAATTGCCTCGAGCTTCAGCTGGAGGTAACCAATTTGCAAACAGAAAAGGCTTTAGCCGAATAAAAAGTTTAGCTAAAGCCTTCTTTACTTTTAATTTTTAAAACCTCCAGCTAAAGCTGGAGGTAATTTATTTTTGATATGAAAAACCTGTCGGGTTTGTTATGTTTAATTACAAATCAACAAAGTATTTTTGTTTACCAAAATCGAATTCGTAATAAGTTAGATTTGGCCATAAAGGTTTAATTAATCCTTTTTCCCAGTTTTGTAAAGCAGTTTGTAATTCTTTTACTTTTTCAGGATTTTTTGAAGCCAGATCCGTAGTTTCAGATTTGTCTTTGGCTAAATTGTATAACCAGGTTTCATGGGTTTTACCGCTGATGATTAATTTCCAGTCACCGCTTCTAATAGCTTTTGCATCGCCGGAACGCCAGTATAAATTTTGATGTGCTTGTTTATTGTTATTGACCACATCTACTAAATCGACTCCGTCGTAAACTCGGTCTTTTGGCAAACCTGAATGTGTAACGGCTGCAATAGTGCTGAAAATATCCAGTGAACTTACAGGTGTTTTATAAATAGTATGCGGTTTGATTTTTCCTTTCCACGAAAGTGCAAACGGAACATTTACACCGCCTTCAAAATGAGAAAATTTGCCTCCTTTTAATGGTGCGTTTGTTGTCGCATAAGTATAATCGGCACCGCCGTTGTCGCTGGCGAAGAAAATTAAGGTGTTTTCTTCCAGACCTTCTTTTTTAACTTTGGCTCTTATTAGTCCAATAGCGTCATCAAGTGCGCTGATCATGGCAAAATAAACCCGTTTGTTTTCGTCTTTTACATTCGGGAAACGATCGTAATATTTTTTGCGAACCTGAAACGGCGTGTGCGGCGCATTAAACGGAACGTAAAGCAAAAACGGTTTGTTTTTGTTTTTATCGATAAAAGCTTCGGCTTCTTCTGCAAATTTTTCAGTCAGGTATTTCTTTTCGTCAATAATGGTGCTGTCTCGGCGGATTTGTCCAGTTCCTACACGGCCATTGCCCCAAATTGTTTTATCGGTAAAATCGGTATGGTGATGGTTGATAATATCAGGATTATTATCTTCCGGCGCAAAAAGTGAAAATGCCTGATAAAAGCCGTAATGATAATCGAAGCCTCGGTCTAAAGGAAAAAATCCTTTGGTATGTCCCAAATGCCATTTTCCGATAATGGCGGTACTATAACCTTGTTTTTTGGCTAAATCAGCAAAAGTAATTTCAGATTTTGGAAGTCCCTGAGTAGCGATTGAGGCATCGTTTGGATATTCAATTTTTGGATTTAAACGCCAGCTGTTTGTATTGAGAAGATACTTAAAAGCATAATATTCTAAGTTGTTTTTAGGATATCGGTCTCCGGGCTGATATTCATGTCCGAAACGTTCCTGATAACGGCCGGTTAACAATCCTGCGCGTGAAGGCGAACAAATAGAAGACGAAACATAGCCGTCTGTAAAAGTTACGCCAGATGCAGCAAGTGAATCAATTTGTGGCGTTGGCGTTGATTTTCCCCCGTATAAAGAAATATCATATTTGCCTAAATCATCGGCAAGGAGAATGATAATGTTGGGCTTTTTTTCTGAAGCTGCAGAAGTATCTTTCTGGGAAAGAAATGCTGCTTTTCCTTCGGCTAATTTTTGGTCGGGTTGTATTAACGTTCCATCGGTATTAATGGGCCAGAATAAAAATGCTGCCAGAATAAGAAGCACTATTAAAATGGATATTACAATTTTGGTTATTTTTTTATAGACTGCCATTATGGTTAGTTTAGTTTTGAATTAAGTTTATTTAGAAGCCAAAGCCACATCAACATCTTTTTTTAAATCGTTGAAGCCGTCTTTTTTGAAAACAATTTTGCCATTTTGATATAATATCAGAGTTGGAAAAACTTTAATCGTTTTTAAGTCGGCAATTACCTGCGGACTGGTTTCGAGATCAATTTCTACGATTTTTAAATTCTCGCCGTATTGTGTTTTGATCGTTTCTAAAACGGGCTTTACTTTTGTGCATGCGCTGCAGTATTTCGATCCAATGTCGACCAAAACAGTTTTGTTGTCAGCAACGATTTTAGTGTATTCCGTAAGAGTTAATTTGCTTTTGGAACTGGCATAAAAGGGTTTTCCGTTTCCAATCCAGTTGGCAATACCGCCTTCCAGACTATAAGCTTCTTTAAAACCGTTTTTTAATAATTCATCGGCGAGCCAAACGCTTCTTCCTGCTCCAATGGAGTAGGTGAAAACAGGTTTTGATTTGTCTAGTTTTGCAACTTGTTCGGCATAATTTTTTGATTCTAAATTGAAGTTTACTGCGCCGTTAATATGGTTTAAAGCAAATTCTTCGGGACCTCGTGCATCAATTATCTGAGGCTTTTTTTCTGCCTGAATTTTGCTGTAGAAAATATCAAGCGAAACGGTATTGGAGCTTTTATTCTGCGAAAATGCTGTGATTGCAAAAAGCAGAATCAAGGCTGTAATGCTGTTTTTGATTTTATTATTTTTCATAATGAAAAGGTTTTGATAAAAGCGGGCAGCGTATTCAAGGTTAATTTTGAATACACTGCCGTACTTTATGTTTACTTAATTTTTTGAAGATTATGCCTGCTCTAAAACCGGCGTTTGTTCAACTGGCTGCTCAACAGCATTTTCGACTGGTTTGGCTTTTAACGGAAATGACAATACGCCTTCGGCAAGAGAACTTCCTTCTTTTTTAGATTTGAATATCGGCCATAAAAATTGTGCGTACCATTCTTCTTGTTTGTATGATTTTGTTCCGTAAGATTCCGGGAATTTACGAGTGATTAATCCGGTTCCGAAAATCATGTCCCAAATGAAAAACATGTTTCCAAAATTTCCTTTAAAATGACCAACACCGTCTCCGCTTGTATCGGCGTGATGTGCGTGGTGTGTTGCCGGAGTAGAAATCAATCTTTCTAAAACCCATGCAATTGGATGTAAAACTTTGTATTTGTAAAATGGTTTGTCCCAGGCAATACTAGAATGCGCTCCTAATGTGATGAAACTTTTAATTACCAAAACAAATAAAGCCGGTAATCCTAAACCTAAATAGGTTAAGGTTGCAGTTAAATAAATCTGCGAAAAGAAAATTGTATAAATAAAGTTTTGTCTGGATGCCATTGCCATTCCCATGTACGGAGCTGAATGGTGCGTTCTGTGAAAACGCCATAAAAACGGAACCTGATGGTGTAATCTGTGGTACCAGTACTGCGTTAAATCATCGGCAATTGCGATTAAGAAGAAGCCTCCCCAAAACGGAACCCATGATAATGCATTTGCTGCATCTGGCAATAAATAAGGTAAGGCTGTTAAACTGAAAAAAGCAATTACAGGCGGTAAAAGCAATTTTGGAGCTAAGAAACAAACAATGTCTATTTTACGTTCTTCACCAGTCCATTCATCATCATATAAACCAGCCGCAAATTCTATAATTCCCAAAACTACCATGAAAACGGTTAATCCCCAGGTGCGGATATTTTCGAATGCCGGTTTTGCAAATTCTAAAAACGAAGGCAGTGTAATATGCGATTCGCTTACCGCTCCGCCCGTTAACTTAAAATAAAGGTAAATTGCCGCTACCGGCAGTGAATAAATAAAAAAACTGATCGTTAAATCTCTTGTTAATTTTTCTTTTTGAACTATTGCCATGATTTCTTATTTTAAAAATTGATTAATTAATACTAAACCCCCGGCTAAAATTACCAGTGGAACCAGAAATAAAATTGCTCCTACTACAATCTTCTTTCCTATAATTTCGTAGTCTACTCGTTTCATGATTTTATAAATTTTATTTTGTTTTTATTGAAAATCAGTTGTTTGTAATTATAAATGTAAATAAAATATTGTATTTCTATAGAATTAGTAGTGTTTATAATGTGTCTTTTACCAATTTTGCAATTTATTTTATAATTCTGTTTAAAGTCAGAAATTTTTAACCCGCAGAACTTTTAATTCTGCAGGTTAAGAATACATTAATTACTGCTTCCTGTATCAGCTGGTTTGGTTACTTGTTTTACCAAATCCTGTAATGTTTTACCTTTGTCAGCAGCAGTATTGTGAATTCTTCTGTTGTACACGTCCTGCCAGTCAATTAACGGATAAACATTGTTTTCTTTTGCCTGTTCGTCAAATAATTTTTGAAGTTCAGCCAGTTTTTCCGGATACTTTTTAGCCAGATTGTTACGTTCGTTAAAATCTTCGTTCAGGTTGTATAATTCCCAAACATCAGTATCAAAATTACTTGCAGCAGGTTTTTCATTTTTCCCTAATGATTGTTTTACGGCAAATGAATCTGGTAAATGTGCAGCTGCCGCTTTCCATCCGTCTTTATAAATAGCTCTGTTGCCAAAGATATAGTAGTACTGAACTTTGTGTAAAGATTCTGCTTTTGGATTATCCAATGAAGCTTTGAATGTTGAGCCCTGAATAATATCTTGTTTAATATTTCGGATATATTCCGGAGCAGTAATTCCTGCAATATCTAAAGTCGTTGGCAGTAAATCGGTTACGTGGCTGTATTGATTTCTGATACCGCCTTTGTCTTTAATTCCGTTTGGATAAAATACAATCAGCGGATTGCGTGTTCCTCCTTCAGAATGTGCATCTTGTTTCCAGTTTTTGAAAGGAACGTTTGTAGCCTGTGCCCATCCTAAAGGATAGTTGGTATTAAGACCTTTTGCAGTTCCAATTTCGCCAATGTTGTTTAAGTTGCTTTGAAGATTTTCTTCATCTGATTTTCCTTGTGAAAATAAACTCTGGTTGATCGTTCCCTGCAAAGTTCCTTCTTTACTGGCTCCATTATCTCCAATTGCCACAAAAATCAGAGTATTATCAAGCTGATTGGTTTCTTTTAAATAATTAACCACTCTTCCAATTTCATAATCAGTATAAGTCAGGAATCCGGCGTAAACTTCCATGAATCTTGCATATACTTTCTTTTGGTCAGGAGTTAATTTTTTCCATTCTGTAATAAGCGGATTGCGTTCTGGCAATACAGCATTAGCCGGAACAGTTCCTAATTTCTTTTGATTCGCTAAAACTTTTTCGCGGTACACATCATAACCTTCGTCAAATTTACCTTTGTATGCGTCGCTCCATTTTTCAGCTACCTGATGAGGTGCGTGAACAGCTCCCGGTGCATAGTATAAAAAGAAAGGTTTTCCCGGCGCCGCTTTCTGCTGTGTTTTAATATAGCTGATGGCTTTGTCTGTAATCAATTCATTTAAATGACGTCCGTCAGGTTTAATATGAGTCTGATCTTCCACTAAATCAGGATTGTATTGGTCTGTCTGCGAACCCAGGAATCCGTAAAAATGATCGAAACCTTTTCCAGTCGGCCATCTGTCAAATGGTCCTGCGTCTGTAGCTTCTTCATCAGGAGTTACACCATATTTACCAACGGCAAAAGTGTTATAGCCATTGTCGCGTAAAATTTCGGCAATTGTTCCTTTATCAGAAGGAATTCTTCCGTCCCAGCCGGGAAAACCTGCTGATAAAACAGTGTGAGAAAAACCGCTTACGTGAACTCTTCCAGAATTTCTTCCGGTTAATAATGCAGCACGTGTTGGCGCGCAAATAGCTGTAGTGTGAAAGTTTGTATAACGTAAACCGTTATTCGCCAGATTATCAAAAGTAGGCGTATTGATTAAACCTCCAAAAGCGCTTGAAGCTCCAAATCCAACATCATCCAATAATATCCAGACAATGTTTGGAGCGCCTTTTGGCGCTTTTACCGGATCTGGCCAGTATTCTTTAGAATCAGCCAGTGTTTTGCCAATTGTACCTTTAAATTCTTCTTTTTCTTGTGCAATTCCTAGTTGTGCAACCAGAATTGCAGTAATTAAAAGCCCTTTTTTAGAGCTTTTAATTACAGCGTTATTCATAATTTTTTTCATCTTTAATAGTTTTTTGGTTTATGGTTCAAGTTTAATATCCAGGGTTTTGCGGTAAACCTGCCGGATCAATATTTCTTTCACTTTGTGGAATAGGGTAAAGGTTGTTTCTTTCTGAAACCGAATTTTTAGCTGTTACTTTTTTCACTTCGGTAACCAGAGTTCCCCAACGGACTAAGTCAAACCAGCGCTGTCCTTCCTGAACGAATTCTTTTTTGCGTTCTTCCTGAATGGCAGCCCTAAAACCTGCCTGATCTAATCCTGCTAAATCTACTGTTGGGTCTGGTGTTGTAATGGCTTTTCCGTAAGCTCTTCTTCGCACCTGATTCAGAAGTTCAAAAGCTTCAGGAGTTGGTGTGCCTTGTTCGTTTATAGCTTCTGCCAAAGACAATAAAATGTCGGCATAACGAATAATAGGGAAATTGATTGCTACGTTTCCTGGTGTCGCCAAATTGGTTAAATCCAGATATTTTTTAAAAATTGGTTTAGGAAAAGTATACAATGTTCCGGTTGTTGGGTTCAACAGCTGTTTAGCATAACTTACATCTCTGCGGGTATCTCCGGGAGCATAAATGTCATAAAACAAAGCTACATCCGAAATAATATCTGCCGGTTCTGTTGCTGTAAAACCTGTAAAAGAAGTCGCCTGAAACGTACTGCCGCTTGATCCGTTTCCGGCCTGATTCGGCTCAAACTGAACAGAGAAAATATGTTCTTTTCCGTTCTTTTTTGTTTTAGTAAAAATGTCCTGAAAGTTTTCGAATAATGCATATCCGTAACCTCCATTAATTACTTCTCTCGATTTTAAAATTGCATTAGGCCAGTCTTTTCTTGTCAGATAAACTTTTGCTAAAATTGCTTTTGCCGCACCAGATGTTGCGCGTCCTGCATCTGCAGCAGTATATGTGGCAGGCAGTGCTTCTGCGGCTGTTAAGTCAGAAATAATTTGGGCATACACTTCGTCTACAGTTCTTCTTTTTGTTTTTAAACTTTCAAGCTCGATAGTAGTAGGCTCATGCAGAACAATTGGCACGCCTCCCCAAATACGAACAGCCTGAAAATAAAGAAGACCTCTAATAAATTTGGCTTCGTTGATTAATCTTGTCTTAACGACTTCAGATCCTGATACTTTTGGGATATTATCAATAGAAACATTGGCTCTGTTGATTCCTGCATAAATTTGTCTCCACGCTACCTGAACACGGTCGTTAGTGGCATCATGAGTTAAACTGCTCATTGCTCTAACCTGCGGGTTTGTTGCCGAAACTCCGGCAGCAGCATAATCAGAACCCATATCAGTTAAAAAATATAGGTTTCTTCCAAATAAACTCTGCTCACCCGGATCAAGGCTTAATGAAGCATATACGGCAGTTACACTTGCAACGGCATCGTCTTGGGTTACGAAGTATTGATCTTCGGTAACAAATGAGGTTGGTGTTACCTCAAGGTCCGTGCACGATACTAATAAACCGGCACTAAAAAGGAATGTTATAATACTCTTTTTCATTTTATATTTTTTTACTTAGAAAGTTACGTTCAGGCCCGAGATGAATGTTTTTGCGTTTGGATAAGAACCAAAATCAATTCCCGGATATAAGTTGTTTTGTTCGTATGAACTTACCTCAGGATCATAGCCTGTATATTTTGTCCAGGTCACTAAATTTTCTGCCGATACATAGAATTTAACACTTTTCGCTCCCAGTTTTTTAGAGGCGCTTTTTGGTAAAGTGTACCCTAGTGTGATTAATTTTAAGCGTAAGAAAGAAGCATCTTCTACATAACGCTCAGAAACAATTCCAAGCGGTGAACTTGTCGCTCTCGGAATTTCGTTGCTTGGGTTTGTCGGCGTCCAGCGGTCTTCAAGAGTCACATTAGCATTAGTTCCAAGAGTTGAAATTTCTAACTGTTGATTTAAAGCATTGAAGATTTTGCCGCCGTAAGATCCCTGAAAAGAGAAATTCAAATCAAAATCATTATACGAAATCGTGTTACTGAAACTGCCCACAAATTTTGGCTGAGACGAACCTAAATCTCCTTTATCAAGAGCCGTAATTACACCGTCTCCATTTGTATCAACATATTTTCTGTCTCCAACTTTTGTATTGGCCAAACTGTTGATTTTTGGCTGCGTATTCACTTCTTCCTGCGTCTGGAAAATTCCGTTTGTTTTGTATCCCCAGAAAGTTCCCAACGGCAGACCTACTTTTACCGTTACAGGCTGCTGCTGTAATAATGAACCATTTGGTACAACAGGAAAGAACTGATCTACACCGTTACCAATAGAAGTAACTTTGTTTCTATTTGCAGAAAAAACAATGTTAGAATTCCATGAGAATTTTTCTGTTTTTAGGTTTTCTGTATTTAAACCAATCTCGATACCTTTATTTTCTACACCGCCAATATTTTGAAGTACAGTTGCATATCCAGAAGTTAAAGGCACAGGAACACTGATTAATAAATCATTTGTTTTTTTGTAATACACATCAAAAACAAAATTGATTTTTCGGTCTAATAATGATAAATCTAAACCAACGTTATACTGATCTGTTTTTTCCCATTTTAAATCCGGATTAGCCAGTCGGGTAGGAGCAAGTCCTGTGTATAAAGTGCCTCCAAAAGAATAATTTACAGATCCCATTTGAGCCAGGGCAAGGTAATTTCCAATTTCCTGGTTTCCTGTTGTTCCGGCTGTAATTCTAAGTTTAGCTTCGGTTACGCCTTTTATGTTATTAGCAAATTCTTCATCGGTAATATTCCAGGAGAAACCTGCAGATGGGAAATAACCCCAGCGGGATTCTGAACCAAATCTTGAAGAACCATCGGCACGTGCAGAAAGTGTAAAATTATATTTTCCTCTATATGAATAATTGACTCTTGCCAGCCATGATTTCAGTACACTTTCAAAAGCATCGCTGTATGGTTTTACAGCTACACCATCCTGCAGAGCATTATAAGTATTGGCATCGTTTACAAACGTATTGGATCCTGCTGTTACGACTTCACCTTTGGTATATTGTAATGTATAACCTCCTAAAGCAGAAAATTTATGATTTTCGCCAAAGTTGGTGTTGTAATTCAATGTGTTTTCATTTAATACAGAACTCACTAATCGATCTCCAATAGAAGCCAGACCTTTTGTTCCGGCACCATTTGAAGTATTTGACGGAGCATAATAATTTTGTTTTGTACTGATAACATCACCGCTTACCGCTACTTTTGCCGTCAGTTTTTTAGTGATTTTGTATTCGCCAAATAAGCTCGTTAAGATTCTGTTGATTTTGGTTTCGTTTATTGTGTTTTCTAAATCATTAATCGGATTTGGAACAAAACCATTTACAGATGTCGCATACGGATTGTTGGTTACGTTATAACTTCCGTCTGGATTTCTGATAGGAACAACCGGAGCAGTTAGTAAAACACTTACTAACGGGTTTGGATTTCTTCCGCCGCTGCTGTTTGTTCCCACGCCATTTGATACAGAATTGCTGTAGTTAGCATTTACGCCAAATTTGAAATTCTGAGAATAATTTTTTTCGTAATTGGCTCTAAGTGAAATTCTTTTAAAATCTGATGCTAAAACAATTCCTTCCTGATCAAAATATCCCGCAGAAATGGAGTATCTGGATCTTTCGTCACCGCCTGAAAATGACAATTGATGGTTTTGTACCGGAGTTGCTTTTCTAAACGCCGCCGACTGCCAGTCGTAGCTTCCGGAATTTTTAAAAGCTTCGATTTGAGCATCAGTAAACGAAGGTGCCTGACCAATGCTTGCCTGAACATCGTTTCTTAAACTTGCCCATTGACTGGCATTCATTATATGAAGTTTTTTAGAAATATTCTGCACTCCAAAATATCCCTGATACGAAATATTGTCCTGACCTTTTGTTCCTTTTTTGGTAGTAATAATTACCACACCATTTGCACCGCGGGAACCGTAAATTGCCGTTGCCGAAGCATCTTTTAAAACTTCAATAGATTCAATGTCACCAGGATTTATTGTCGACATAACATTTAAACTCGCTCCGGCATTAGAAACTCCGGCAGAACTATTGTTGTTATCATTGTAAATTAAAATTCCGTCTACAACATATAAAGGTTCATTACCTGCTGTAATAGAGTTCCCGCCGCGAATACGCACGCTCGAAGATGCGCCCGGACGGCCTGAACTTTGTGTAACTACCACACCAGATACCGCACCGCGAAGTAAATTATCTGCCGATGAGGTTACTTGAGATAAGTTGGCTTTTGGCACTGAAGCTACCGAACCAGTAATATCTTTTCTTTTTTGAGTTCCGTAACCTACAACTACTAATTCATCTAACTCTTGTCTTTCTTCTTTTAGATGAATAATAACCGGATTTTTTTCAACTACAATTTCGAGTTTTTTATATCCAATATAACTAATGATTAAGGTGTAAGGAAATTTCTGACCCGTCTGAAAATAAAATTTTCCTTCAGTATCTGTCTGCACGCCGTGTGTTGTACCTTTAATATTTACTGATGCGCCTATAATAGGCTGATTTGTAATGTCATCGACTACAGTTCCGTCGAGTTTAGATTGAATAAGCGGTGTTGTATTTTGTGCCTGAAATTGCAGGGATGTTAACAAAATTGTAACCCATAAAATGAGGTTTATATTTTTTTTCATTTCTTTGTAATGGTTTAAATAATTAACAAGGCGCCCTGAGCGTTGAATTTTCAACCCTCTAACTGTTTCCTTGATTTAGTGATAAATGTTCTTTAAGCCCCGCCATTTCTGTTGCCGCAGAAATGGCTTTTCTTTTTATTTACAGCAGCAGCTTTGCATTGTTTTCATTTTAGTTTTTTTAGTTGGTTAATTTTTTTCTTTTTAAAACACAGATATATTCAAAATCTTTTGCTGCAGTTTAAGCATCAATTAGATATTTGTAATTCAGTAAAAATAATCAGGTGGTGAAATTGAGATTTCGTTTTTTAGATTTTGTATCAATCTTTATAAAACGAATGGATAGTGTTGGTAATTAACAACAGAAGCACATATAACAAAAAGTGTTATAAGTATATTTTTTAGGAAGAATATAATACGATATGCTTTCGGTTGTTTTCACAATATAGTTTTTTTGGTTTCAAATATTTATTCACAAACTCTACTAATCCTATAGACAAAGTTAATTTTAATATAATAAAAACCAAAAAAATGTTTGCTTTTTTTTGAAAAGGGGAGTGTTTTAAAAGAAAATTTTAAAAGTAATTTTTGCTTGAAGCTTTTATTTACAAGGGTTTGTAAGCTGTTTTACAGTTTTTTAAAATGTTAAAAAAAAATACAACTCGCTCCTTAAATTGTAGTATTTTTTACTTGTTTTTACTTGTTTAATACCGTTTTAAATATCCACAATGAAGCTCAAAAGAGAAATAAAAAGGTATTTTTAGACTTGAAATGTAATTTATGATAAAAACTAGATTCATTTTGAAAGTTGATTTTGAATAAATTAGAGTAATTTTATACAGCATAAAATAAAATTTAATTTTTTTAACCATCCTACGAATAAATACTTATATTTGCGATAAGTATTTATACTTAGTTTTTTTCACTCGAATAAAATGATAGAAGTTAGTAAAGCCATAGAATTAGTTGAAGCGAATAGCACTAAAATGTCCACAAAGCAGATTTCAATACATAAAGCTTTAGGATATGTTCTGGCAGAGAAAGTAATTTCGTCAATTAATATGCCTCCATTTCGCCAGTCGGCTATGGATGGATACGCTTTTACCCATAGTATTCGACACCAATATGATATAATTGGAACATCTCAGGCAGGAGATCACAATAATATAAAAATAAAAAATACAGAAGCAATCCGAATTTTTACCGGTGCTTTTGTTCCGGATGATGCAGATACAGTTGTAATGCAGGAAAACGTAATGGCAAACAAAAATTCAATTTTGATTGCTGCAATGCCGGAAAAATTTTCAAACGTTCGCCCAAAAGGAGAACAAATTGCAAAAAATGATGTTGTTTTTGAAGCAGGGACACTGCTTACTCCCGCTGCAATAGGTTTTTTGGCTGGATTAGGAATTACAGAAGTTGAGGTTTATAAAAAACCTAAAGTCGCCATTTTGGTAACAGGAAACGAATTAGTACAACCGGGAAAGAAACTAAAAAAAGGAAAGATTTTCGAAAGTAATTCAATTATGCTCGAAGCTGCACTTCAGACTATCGGAATTCAAAAAACAAAAGTTTATCACGTAAAGGATAATCTAAAAGCGACAAGAAAAGCCTTAAAAAGCATTTTAAAAAAATACGATATTGTTCTTATTTCCGGCGGTATTTCTGTTGGAGATTATGATTTTGTAAAAGAAGCTTTATTACAAAACGAAGTAAAAGAACTTTTTTATAAAATCAATCAAAAACCGGGAAAACCAATGTTCTTTGGTGCAAAAGATGAAACTTTGGTTTTTGCCCTTCCGGGAAATCCGGCTTCATCGCTGACTAATTTTTACATTTATGTACTGCCGGCTATAAAAAACAGAATAGGATTTTCTGAAATTCATAAAACAAAATTAGTTCGAAAGTTAAATTCAGATATTAAAAATGATACTGGGAAAACATTATTTCTAAAAGCAAAATACGACGAAACTAATGTAACTGTCTTAGGCAGTCAAAGCTCAGCTATGCTGAATACATTTGCAGCAGCCAATAGTTTATTAATAGTTCCTCAAAATATAGAAGAATACAAAAAAGGACAATTAGTGACTTTACTGCCAATTGATTAGATTTTAAGAAAATAGAGTCAGGAATAAAGAGAATAGATTTTTGAAAAAGATGATGCAAAACGGTATATAAATAAAAACATAAAGCAAGAAAAACGATTAAACAGTTAACCAAATAAACCATTAAACAAAAAAAATGAGTCTCCTAAGTTCCGAAAATATATTTTTATTCAGTTTTGCCTTAATCATAATTGCATTTTTATATTCAAGTGTTGGGCACGGCGGAGCTTCAGGATATTTGGCTTTGATGAGCATATTTGCATTTCCGGTTTCGATCATGAAACCATCGGCTCTATTATTGAATTTGTTTGTTTCGAGTATTTCGTTCATATTTTATTATCGTAAAAATTATTTCAAGCCCAAGCTCTTTTATCCGTTTGCGATAGCGTCAATTCCGGCGGCATTTATAGGAGGTTTTATAACACTGGATAATGCAATTTACAAAATCGTATTAGGAATTGTGTTAGTTTTTGCAGCACTAAGATTATTTGGCGTATTTAATTTTAAAGAAAAAGAAGAAGTAAAAATAAACCTGCCGTTTGCTTTATCCATAGGTTTTGCAATTGGATTATTATCAGGAATGCTGGGAATTGGCGGCGGTATTATTCTAAGTCCAATTTTATTATTTCTGGGATGGGCATCTGTCAAAGAATCGGCAGCGATTTCAAGTCTGTTCATTTTTGTGAATTCGACTGCAGGAATGCTGGGTTTCTTTTTGGGAGAAAAAACAATCCCAATAGAAAGTTTTTATCTTGTTCCAATTGCTGTTTTAGGAGGAATGCTTGGCGGATTTTACGGAAGCGGCTCTTTCTCTAACAGAACATTAAAAATGGTTTTAGGAACTGTGATTTTGATGGCAAGCATCAAATTGATTTTTCCTTGAAATATATAAATCTGAGTTTCTGTTGTAAAGTTTTTTTGCCACAGATTTCACAGATTAAAAAGGATTTTTATTGCAGCGAATTACACTAATTTTTATTCGAAAAGTCAAAAAAAATTAATGAAAATCTGCGTAATTGCTTTTCCTGTTCACTATCGCTTGGATCGTGGCAAAAAATAAGACAAAACATTTAAAAATAATCTGTTTAATCTGTGAAATCTGTGGCTGAATAAATAGAAAAAGCCTGAAACAAAAAATGATATGGAAACACTAACAACATTTATTCTTTGCGGAGGAAAAAGCTCCAGAATGCAGTCAGAAAAAGGATTGGTTTTGTTTCAGCACAAACCGTTTATTGAACATATAATTCAGGCAATTCTGCCTATTACAGAGCAGATAAAATTAATTACAGCATCAAAAGAATACGATTACCTGCCGTATGAAAAAATCCCGGATCTGGTTTTAGATAAAGGACCATTAGGCGGTATTTATACCGCATTATCCCATTCTGAAACCGAATTCAATCTGATTTTAAGCTGCGATATTCCGTTAATTTCAACCGAATTATTACAGGAATTAATATCAAAACATACCGAAGAAGCCGGTATTACTGTTTTTGCTTCAGAAAGTAAAACACATCCATTAATTGGAATTTATTCAAAAAAAATTCTTCCGATTATCAAAAGTGCAATTGAAGCTGATGAATTGAAAATGATGGATTTGTTGGCAAAAGTACCGCATCAGATTTTAAATATAGAAGAAAGCGAAAACTTTCATTTAACCAATATTAATTCAGCCGACGAATTAAACGATCTGAATATCAATTTAAGTTAAAGATTATGCAAAACTTAAAAACACCAAAATTGACAATTGTTGGCGCAGGTCCGGGCGACGTTGAGCTGATTACAATGAAAGCTATAAAAGCTTTAAAAAGTGCCGATGTAGTTTTGTATGACGCTTTAGTCAACGAAGAATTATTAGAATATGCATCAAATGCAGAAATTGTTTTTGTTGGAAAACGATTAGGATGCCATGCATACACACAAGATCAAATTAACGATTTGATTGTTTCGATGGCGAAAACTTACGGACATGTGGTGCGCTTAAAAGGCGGAGATCCGTTTGTTTTTGGAAGAGGAAGCGAAGAAATCGAGTTTGCAGAAGATTTCGGAATTGAAACTGCTATTGTTCCCGGGATTTCATCGGCTTTGGGAGTTCCTGCTTCGGTTGGAATTAGTTTAACACAGCGCAAAGTTGCCGAAAGTTTTTGGGTTATTACAGGAACAACATCCGATCATAAATTATCAAAAGATGTTCAGTTAGCTTCAAAATCGGCTGCAACGGTAGTTATTTTGATGGGCATGCACAAGTTGAACGAAATCATTTCGATTTATCAGGAAAACAGAAATGAAGATTTACCAATCGCCATCATTCAAAACGGAACCAAAAATTCAGAACAAAAAGTGATTGGAACGATCAATACAATCACTAAATTGGTTGCTGAAAAAAATATATCATCGCCAGCTATTATTGTGATTGGCGAAGTAGTGAGAAATACTTCGAGCTGGATTTCCTATTTTCAGGAACATTTTGAAGACGAATTCATTTTCCAGAATTTAAATTTATAAAAATGATCGAGATTAAATATTTTGGAGCTGTTGCCGAAAAAACAAAATGCGAATTCGAAAAATTATCTTTTTCCGAAGAATTGTCTCTGCAAAAATTATTGCAGAATTTAAACGAAAAATATGAGTTTGATTCACTTACTTTCAGCGTGGCAGTCAATCAAAAAATAATTTCAAAAAAAGCAGATTACACTTTACAGACAAGTGATATTGTTGCTTTATTACCGCCGTTTGCAGGAGGATAAAGAGTATGGAAACATCAAATCGATATAACCGACAAATGATTCTTCCTGAAATTGGGGAAGGTGGGCAGGACAAATTAGCAAAAGCTAAAGTTTTGGTTATTGGCGCCGGAGGTTTGGGCGCAGCAATTCTGCCGTATTTAGCTGCAGCTGGAGTAGGAGAAATTGGAATTGTTGATGATGATGTTATTGAGATTTCAAACCTACACCGTCAGGTAATTTACAAAAGTTCGGCAGTTGGAAAATCTAAAGCAAAAGAAGCCAAACAAATGATTTCTGAATTGAATCCGCTGGTAAAAGTAAAAGCCATTTCGGAGAAATTATCAGGAAAAAATGTTCTTAGTTTATTCGAAAAATATGATATTGTTGTCGATGCAACTGATAGTATTTCGATAAAATATCTCATAAACGATGCTTGCTTAGTAACGAATAAACCAATGGTTTACGGATCGATTTTTAGATTTCAGGGACAGGTTTCGGTTTTCAATTATGAAAACGGACCAACGTACAGATGTTTGTATCCAGATGAAAACTCGAATGCTTTAAATTGTGAAGATGCAGGCGTAATTGGAGTTTCAGTTGGAATTATTGGAATGTTCCAGGCCAATGAAGTTTTAAAAATGATTCTCGGAATTGGAGAAGTTTTGAGCGGTAAAATATTAGTCTATAATGTTTTGAATAACGAACAGCAAAAATATGATTTTGATAAAAGTGATTTTCAACCCATAAGCAGAGAAACATTCGAAGAAAAATACAATAAATGGGAAGTTGAAGAAGTAAGATTCGAATCTGTTTTAGATGAAATAAACCAAGATGAGGTGCTTTTTCTTGATGTTAGAAATATTGATGAATCGCCAAAAATTACTTTGCAAAATCAATTCCAGATTCCGTTAATGCATTTAGAAAAAGAAATCGAAAAATTGAATAAAAACCAAACGATTTATATTTTCTGCCAATCTGGAATAAGAAGTAAAATCGCAGTAGAATTGCTTCAAAAGCATCAATTTAAAAATGTAAAAAGTATTGCTGGAGGGGCTTTAGCAATGAAACAATTATTACAAGAAATAAAAATATAGCTACAGATTTTAAAATGTTCGTCTAGTTTGTCATTTCGACGAAGGAGAAATGACAATATTGAGGTTAACTTTCGTTGCTATAAAATATAATTAGTGAAAATTCGTGTAATTCGTGGCAAAAGAAAAAATCCTTATAATCCATATATCCCGATAGCTATCGGGAGTGGCAAAAAAAACATAAAAAATGAGTAAAAATGTATTTGTAGAAGGACCTATTTCTCCTGAATTTATAGCCGAGTCGATTGCGAAACACCAATCCAAACATACGATTGGAGCACACAATATTTTTTTAGGACAAGTTCGTGCCGATGTAATTCATGACAATACAGTCGTGGCGATTGATTATTCCGCTTATACTGATATGGCGAATGAAGCATTATACGCCATTCGTGAAAAAGCTTTTGCCAAATTTGATTTAACCTGCATGCACATTTACCACAGTCTGGGCGTTGTAAAAGCAGGCGAAATCTGCTTGTTTGTTTTTGTTTCGGCAGCACGCCGCAAACAAGTTTATGAAGCGACAGAAGCCATTGTAAACTGGATTAAAACCGATGTTCCTATTTTTGGGAAAGAAATGTTTGAAAACGATACATTCACCTGGAAACAAAATAGTTAATGGTAGATATTACGCATAAAATAAGCACATTAAGAAAAGCAGCGGCAACGGCAATTGTAAAAGTCAGCAAACAGGAAACAATTGATGCTGTTGTAAATAATTTAGTGCCCAAAGGCAATGTGTTGGAAATGGCAAAAACAGCAGGATTGTTTGCTGTAAAAAATACACATTTGTCTATTCCGGACTGCCATCCAATTCCAATTGAATTTACATCGGTTGAATATAAAATTGAAGGTTTAGAAATCCAGATTATTTTTAATGTAAAAACGGTTTATAAAACCGGAGTTGAGGTCGAGGCGATGCATGGTGCATCAATCGTAGCGCTTACCATGTACGATATGCTAAAACCTATTGACAAAGAAATCGAAATTTCGACCATTAAATTGATTAATAAAGAAGGCGGAAAATCGTCTTTCAAAAATAAATTTCCTAATGTTATAAAAGCTGCAGTTTTTGTTTGTTCTGATTCGATTTTTGCAGGCGATAAAGAAGATCGTTCCGGAAAAACAATTGTAGAAAAATTAGATTCATACGGAGTTGAAACTTCACATTATGAAATTATTCCAGACGAATTGGAAATCATTCAGGAAAAAACTAAGGCTTTCGCCAAAGAACATCAGCTGGTAATTTTTACAGGCGGAACTGGTTTATCACCAAGAGATGTAACGCCGGAAGCTTTATCGCCAATTTTAGAAAGCAGAATTCCGGGAATTGAAGAAGCTATTCGCAGTTACGGACAACAGAGAATGCCGTATGCAATGCTTTCCAGAAGCGTTGCAGGAACGTTGGGTAAAAGTCTGGTTTTGGCTTTGCCAGGCTCAACAAACGGAGTAAGAGAATCGATGGACGCTGTGTTTCCACATGTAATGCACGTTTTTCATATTTTAAAAGGTAAAAACCATGACAGCCTCTAACACAATTTTGACGGACGGTTTTGGGCGCAGACACAATTATCTGCGCATTTCCCTGCTGGAAAAATGCAATCTGCGTTGTACGTACTGCATGCCGGCTGATGGAATTGTGCTTTCTCCAAAAGCCAGCTTAATGACGGCTGACGAGATTTTTGGTATCGCCCAGACTTTCGCACAAAATGGTGTTGACAAAATACGATTAACAGGCGGTGAACCTTTATTGAGAAAAGACTTTCCTGAAATTGTTTCTAAATTAGCAGTATTAGATGTTTCTCTCTCTGTAACGACAAACGGAATTTTAATTGACCGCCATATAGACGTTTTAAAGCAGTTTAATGTCAAAAAAATCAATCTGAGTTTAGATACTTTGGTTTCTTCTAAATTTGCTTCAATAACGCTTAGAAATCAGTTTGAGAAAGTGATTGATAATCTGCATTTGCTTTTGAATAACGATTTTCAGGTAAAAGTAAATGTGGTTTTGATAAAAGGGTTTAACGATAATGAAATTGTAGATTTTGTAAAACTGACTCAGTTTCTGCCTATTTCCGTTCGATTTATAGAATTTATGCCTTTTGCAGGAAACGAATGGGACAGAAGCAAAATGGTATCACAGAACGAAATTTTATCGTTAGTTGAAACGCAATTTTCATTAGAAGAAATTCAAAAACTAGAAGACGAAAAAAACTTCACTTCAAGAAATTATAAAATAAAAGGTTTTCAAGGCGATTTCGGAATCATAAGTTCTATCACAAATCCTTTTTGTGACAGTTGCAATAGAATCCGTTTGACAGCTGACGGAAAAATAAAAAACTGCCTTTTCTCCAATTCTGAAACTGATTTATTAACTCCTTTTAGAAATGGTGAATCCATTGAAAATTTGATTTCGGAATCTATTCAAAATAAAAAGAGAGTTCGCGCCGGAATGTCCGGCATTAATGAGATTAATGATCCTGTGCTTCATTCAGACAATCGAAGTATGATTGCGATTGGAGGATAAAAGTTAATTATTAATTATTAATTATTAATTATGAATTATGAATTATTAATTATTAAATAAAAAAAGCTCAACTTTAAGTTGAGCTTTTTTTATATATTATTTTTTCTTTTTAGCTTTTGCCTTTTTTTTAGACTTTGCTTTCTTTTTTGCAATTTTTTTAGCTTTCGCTTTATCTTTTGCTTTTTTAGCTTTTTCTTTTTTCTTAGCGGCCGCTTTTAATTTTGCTTTTTTAGCTTTCTCCTTCTTTTTATCTTTTTTAGCCTTATCTTTTTTCTTTGCAGCTTTCTTTTTCTCTTTTTCCTTTTCTTTGTCTTTCACCTTTTTAGCTTTTTTATTGTTAGATTTATCTTCAGCTGTTTCTTCAGTTGAAGTATTTTTTGCTGCGTTTTCTTCTTTAATTTCAGTTATTGGTTCTATAACTGCAGGTTTAACCACAGGTGCAGTAACTTTTTTTGCAGGTGTTCTGCGTACTGCTGTTTTTACCGTTGCAGCAGGAGCAGTTGTTTTTGCTGCTGGTTTAGCAGGTGCTTTTGTTGCAGTAGATTTTGCAGCGGCTGGTTTTGCTGCCGTTGTCGTTTTAGCTGGAGCTGCTTTGGCAGCAGTTGTTTTAGCTGGTGCAGCTGGTGCAGTTTTTGTTTCTTCTGCGGCAGGTTTTACATTTTCTGCAGCTGGAGAATCAGTTTTCTCAGGAGTAATTTCTTCGGGTTTGTTTTCCATATATTAAGTGCTTTAAATGAGTGTATTAATAGCAATGTAACCAAATTGTTAATTTTTGGTTAAGTAAAGATAATTATAAAACAAGCTTTCTAATGTTAAGTTTTTCGATATTTTTATGAATTAAATATCTGATTGTTAAAAAGTTAGTTTTTTTTCTAAAATTTTAAAGCTGAATTTCTTAACAATTCTACATGAAAAAATAGAAGAATTTGCTGTATAATAAGAGTTTTGCTGATAAGTTCTTTTGAAAACAGGCGCCCTAGCCCTGATGGAAGCGGCATCCTTTTATCGCGCCGCGGCGGATAAAAGATACAGCGGACAGCAGGAACAGCTCCTAATTAATATTGAAGTAACCTTTAGTTTTTTACTAATTCTAAAATTTTGAAATTGCTTTTTGGAGCTTCGCAAAGCGAACAGCAATAGGTTTCAGGCAGATTTTCGAACAAAATACCTTTTGGAATTCCCTGAGTTTCGTCTCCGTATTCAGAATTGTAAAGCGTTAAACATTCCTGGCATTGATAAATATCTAATTGCAGTTTTTCTTTTTTCTGTGGATTTTCATTGGTTTCAGCTGTAGAATTTCCAAGTTCTTCAAAATATTTACGGCTTAATTCAATTAAAATTGTTGGCAGTTCCAGTTTGTCAATATCTTGTGAATGCACAATATATTCGCGAGTATTTGGATCAAAATTTCTCGCAAACAATACATTATAGGTATCTCTGATTTTGATAGATTCTAAAGCAGCCGGAAGTTCATTTTTTTCGATTACAATCGAAGTAAAATAATGACCGTCGCGGTTGTATTCTGAAATTCCGAAATTCAATCCGTAGGTGCTAATGTCGAATTGATCTAAAGTTCGAACTAGAAAAGTTTTAAGATTCAAAGCCCATTCCATCGCAACGGGTAAATGCCAGTTGAGTTCTAATAGCGAATGGCGAACATTGATGCCGCGTTTTCCCAGGAATTTTTCCCATTCCAGTTTTCGGTCTTTCGGAATTCCTTTTATAATAAAAGATTTCCAAGGCGTGATACAGATTTTCCCAATTTTACATTCAAAACACAGATCGCACATTTCTTTCAGGAAATCCAAATCGTATAAATTATTCCTCCAGTACAATCCCAGCCAATATTGATCGATTCCCATTCTGTTCATTCCTTCGTAATACGGAAACGGATAAAACGGAATATTTAATGGTTTGTCAATTGTTCTGTTATTGGTATCTAAAACTTCACTCACCAATACGAATAGCGTTTCTATATCAACCGTATCTTCTTCAGAGATTTTCTCAATTTCGTAATAAATCTTAGCCAAATCCCAGCTGTACAGCAAAACAGGATAAACTTCTATTTTTTCCCATTTTGGAAGACGAATGTATAAATACCAATAATCTTCGTGTTCTGAAGCTATAAAATTCAAATGGCCAGTAAACAACGGAACCAATTGCTGTTTAGGGTCGGTTATGTTGACTTTAAGTTTTGGCTGTTCTTTAAATTCTTCTAAAATATATAAAAACCTATTTCCGGTAAGCCAGTTTGTATTTCTGAAAATATCAGTAGAAACATAAGACGAAACAATGTTGTTGCCGCTTTTTTGATCAGGATAAACAAAATGATGTTTTCCTAAAGTGGTTTTATCTAAAGATTTAAATCCTTTCGGAAAAATAATATCCTGTCTGGAACCAAACGAAATGGAATCCAAACCTTCTTCTAAAGCAATATTTACAACTTCTTGTAATTCTCCTGGCGAAATAACGCCTCCTTTTACTATTAATCTTGTTAGTTCCATTTTGTTTTTTTGTTTCAGGTTTTGCTTTGTTTCAGGTTTGATGTTTCCTCCAAGCGTGTCAGGCTGAGCGTAGTCGAAGCCCGATTCTAATTGGAGCGCCCTTAGACTCCGCTCAGGGTGACATTGTGTTGAAACAAAACAAACTATTTACACTTCGCCAATATCTCCTTAACCTCCGTTTTGCAACTTCCGCATCCTAAACCTGCGCCTGTATTTTTGCATAAATCCGTAAAATCACTTACACCGCTTTTTATGGTTTCTTCGATGTTTCCGGCTCCAACCTGACTGCACGAACAGACTAATTTTCCTAAAACCGGTTTTGCATTTGAACTTCCTCTTAAAAGCGTATTTCGTTTGTCTGATAATTCGATTTTGCTTTCAATCATGGTTTTAAATTCGGCAAACTCGTTTTTATCGCCCATTAAAATGGCTCCAACCAAAAGATCGTCTTTTACGATGCATTTTTTATAATAGCGTTTTTTAAGATCTGTAAAAACAATTTCTTCGTACGAATCGTCGTTTTCCGGAATTGTCAAATCGCCAATACTGCAAAGGTTGATATCTTCTAATTTTAAAATGTTCATTAAAATAGAACCTTTATAATAACTGCTGATATCGCCCGCAAGGTAATTGGCGAGAATATCGGCTTGTTCTTCGGCAGCAGAAGTGATTCCGAATAACTTATTATTAAATTCGGCTATTTCGCCAATTGCGAAAATATTAGGATTTGAAGTTTGTAAATACTGATTTACTTTAACGCCGCGTCCGCAGGCTAAACCGCTTTCACGTGCAATTTCAATATTTGGAATTGTTCCAATTGTATACACGATTGCATTTGCCGTAATGATTTTACCGCTTTTTAAAGCAATCTCAATTTCGTTTGGATAATCGGTTTCAAAAACGGTGCTGACTTCGTTATCAAAATAAATCTGAATGTCACGAAGCTGTACTTCTTCGGCCAGTAATTTGCTTGAAATTCGATCCAATTGACGCTCCATTAAACGTGAAGCTCTTTGAATTATGGTTGTTTTTACTTTTTTATGTTTTAAAGCTGCAGCCAATTCTAATCCTAATAAACCGCCGCCGATAATGACTACGTGCTGTTCTTCGGGCGGAAGATTGGTGCTGTCGAGATGTTTTTTCAATCGGTCAGCATCTTCTTTTCTTCTAACGGTAAAACGCCCGGGAAGATGAAGCTGTGCATTTTCCGGAACAAAAGGACGGCTTCCGGTTGCTAAAATCAGCGAATCGAAAGTGTGAATTTCGCCCTGACTATCTAAAATTGTTTTTTTGCCGGTATCTATTTTATCAATAGAAACTCCGGCTTTCATGGTGATATTGAGTTTATTGAGAGTTTCACCGTCCTTAACTTTTAAAAGCTGTTCCCAGGTGAATTCTCCTGTCATATATTCTGGCAGTAAAACACGATTGTAAAACGGATTTATTTCATTCGAAAAAACAATAATTTCATCAGTCGAATTGAATTCGCGGTAGTTTTGAATGAATCGGAATGAAGCTGCTCCGGCGCCCACAATGGCAATTTTTTGAAACGGTTTTACATATTTTTTAATCGAAACGGTTGTGAATTTAAAATCAGGTTCTTTTGAAACGGGATCTACAACCGTATTGGTTAAATTATTGGTTCGGTTTAAATCATTTTCGAGCTGTTTTCCCCAATGCATGGGCAGGAAAACTACTTTTTCTTTAATAGAATCTGTAACTTTTGCTTTTACGCGGACTTCTCCGTTTTTGCTTGAAATCACGACAATATCACCGTTTTTAATCTCGTTTTTAAAAGCGTCAATTGGGTTTATTTCTAAAACAGGACTCGGAATATGGGTTAATAATCTTGAGACTTTACCTGTTTTGGTCATTGTATGCCATTGATCGCGGATTCTTCCTGTCGTTAAAATAAAAGGAAATTCGTCGTTTGGCTGTACCGAAGTATTTTCGATAGAAACAGGCAGATTAAAAATGGCTTTTCCTGAAGGCGTATAGAATTTTTTATCGGTAAACAATCTCGGAGTTCCCGGATGATTATAATCTGGAACTGGCCATTGAAAAGTGCCTTCGGTTTTTAAACGGTTATAGTTTAAGAATGAAATATCAATATTGGTATTTTTGGTAAGGGCGCAATGTTCTTTGTAAACTTCTTCGGCACTGTTGAAATTGAATCCGTTGAAATTCATTTTCTTAGCAAAACGAATTAGGATTTCAATATCTGGAAGTGCCTCTCCGGGCGGATTAATTCCTTTTGGCAGATAGGAAATACGGCGTTCAGAATTGGTCATCGTTCCTTCTTTTTCCAGCCAGCCCGCAGCAGGTAAAAGTAAATCGGCAAATTTGGCTGTATCTGCATTATGAGAAATATCCTGAACGACTACGAATTTTGCATTTTGAAGAGCTTTTTCGGCTCTTCTAGAATCGGGTAAACTCACTAATGGATTGGTACAGATAATCCAAACGGCTTTCATTTTTCCTGATTCCAACGCTTCAAACATTTCTGTCGCTGTTAAACCCGGTTTGTCTGATATTTCGTCAACGCCCCAAAAGTCGGCAACTTCTTTGCGGTGTGCTGGATTGGCAATGTCTTTATGCGCTGCTAAAAGCGTTGCCATGCCGCCCACTTCACGTCCGCCCATAGCGTTGGGCTGTCCCGTAAGAGAAAAAGGACCAGAACCTGGTTTTCCGACTTGTCCGGTCAATAAAGATAAATTCAATAAAGCTGTATTTTTATCAACCCCAACAGCACTTTGATTTAATCCCATTGCCCAAAGCGAAATAAATCCTTTTGCTTTCCCAATAAGATCAGCGGCAAGTTTTATGTCGTTTACAGAAATACCGCAGAGTTTAGAAGCTTTTTCCAGCGAAGTTCCTAAAACTAAGTCTTTGTATTGTTTGAAATTCTCTGCGTGGTTTTTTACAAAATCATGATCTACATATCCTTTTTCGATAATTCGTTTGGCAATAGCATGGTATAAAATAATGTCTGAACCGGGAATAATCTGTAAATGCAAATCGGCGAAAGCTGCAGTATCAGTTCGTCTGGGATCGATACAGATTATTTTTGTTTTTGGATTTTTCTCTTTGTGTTTTTCAAGTCTTCTGAATAGAATAGGGTGGCACCAGGCAGGATTTGCGCCTGTAATTAAAAAAGTGTCAGCCAGTTCGATATCATCATAAGCAATGGGAACAGAATCTTCTCCAAAAGTTTTTTTGTAACCTACAACTGCAGAACTCATGCAGAGTCTGGAATTGGTATCTATATTATTGGTTTTTAGAAAACCTTTTACGAGTTTGTTTACTAAGTAATATTCTTCGGTTAAACATTGTCCTGAAATATAAAAACCAACGCTGTCTGGGCCATGTTTTTTTATAATAGAAGAAAAAACCGCTGCAGCGCGGTCAAGAGCAGTATCCCAGCTTACGCGCTCTAACGGATAAAATTTGCTTCCGCGCATTTCTGGATATAAAATCCGGTCAGAAGTATCATTAACTACGTAATGCAGATTCATTCCTTTAGAACACAGCATTCCTTTGTTTACCGGATGGTCTTTGTCGCCTTCGACCATTACACCATTTTTTGCATCATTGGTTACGATTATACCACAGCCAACGCCGCAATAGGAACAGGTAGTTTTGATCTTCGTAGTTTGCATTTGAGTTCTATTTAGAGATACTACTTTTATTTGAATGGTCTGACTTTAGAAAAGTACTTAAGCAAAAATAAGTATTTTTACGTATTTATACGTATTTTTTTGATTTATTTTTTTATTTTTGATTGAAAATAAATGAGGAACAACATCTTAGTTTTTTAATATACTTAAAGTTTAAGACTCATGAAAGAAGAGCAAGCCATTTGTTATTCCTGTGTCAATGAAAATTGTTTTATAAAAAAACACTTGTATTTGGAGCAGATGAAAGCTTATATTTCTAAAAAGCAAAGTATTATTTGTAAAAAATCAGATCGGTTTATTACAGAAGGCGCTCCTTTGCAGGGACTTTATTTTATATGTAAAGGAAAAGCCAAAACCATAAAAACGGGTATTAATGGCCGTGAGCAAATCGTTCGTTTAACTACTAATGGTGATATTATTGGTTTTCGCGGATTTGGAACGAGTAAACGTTATTTAATTGGTGCTTATGCACTAGAAGATACTGTTTTATGCAATTTCAGCAACGAGACTATGCTTGAAATTTTACAGCACGTTCCTGAGTTTACGTATGCTTTAATGTTGTTCTATGCCGAAGAATTGAACAAAAGTGAAAATAACATCCGCAAGATTGCGCACATGAATGTTCGTGAACGTGTAATTGATTTGTTACTTTATATCCATCGTAAATTCGGACAAACGAATGGTTTGATTGATATTGAGCTTTCTCGAAAAGAAATTGCGGATTTTGCAGGAACTACAGAAGAACAGGCAATCCGTATTTTATCAAGTCTCAAAAAAGAATCGTTGATTAAAACGGAAGGGAAACGTGTTGGGATTTTGGATGTTGAGGAATTACGTTCTGAAATTATGGAGCATAAGTATTTTTAGTGAGGGACAAAGTTACAAAGGGGCAAAGCTGCAAAGGTTTTTGATTGTAGAGACGCACTGCAGTGAGTTTTTACTGTATGCGTCTCTACGTCGAGTGTAATTTATTTTTTTCTGCCAATAAATCGAATTACAGAACCAGTTCCGTTATGGAATAATCCTTCGTTTAATTCGATTTCTTTTTCTTCTAATTCTATAATTTCATAATTCGGGAAATCGGCTTTGATTTCTTCGATTGAAAAAAGAGATTCAATATCTTTTGGTCCGCCTACTTTTTCATTTTTGGTTACATATTCTAAATGCTTTTTGCTGAAAGCTTCAAAAATTATGATGCCATTTTTTCGTAAAAGTTGATTCAACTGTTTGTGAATTTCAGATTTTATGGCAGCAGGAAAATGTGCGTAAATCAGAGCAATCACATCAAATTGTTGTTCTTGAAAATCTAAAGTTTCTAATTCGCCAACTTGATAATCAATTGAAACATCATTTGCTTCTGCGAGTTTTAAAGCTTTATTTCTGCCTTCTTCACTAATATCAAAAGCAGAAACTTTCCAGCCTAGTTTTGCGGCAAAAATGGCATTTCGTCCTTCACCTTCAGCAGGAAAAAGAATGGTGCCGATTTCTAGTTTTTCTATTTGTTCTTTTAAGTAATTGTTAGGTTCTTCGCCGTATGCAAATTCTTCGCTTTTGTAACGGTCGTCCCATCTTTGAGTCCAGGTATTGTTCATGATTTTAATTATAAAAATATCAATCAAATATAATGAATTAAGAAAACCTCAGGGGGTAAAAAAAATACCCTTTCTCAAATTTGAAAAAGGGTAAAATTTTATAAAATCCGATTAATAAAATCGTTATTTTTTATAAGTAAAAATTCTAGGATTTACAGAAATCATCAGCCACGCCCAGTTGTTAGTATGACCAGCATCACCGTTTTTGATAAATTCCATGGTTTTAGATCCAAACATTTGAGAATATCCTCCGGTAACGGTAATATCTTTTTTAAAATTATAACCAAATGTGGCATCAATCTCAGTTCCTAAATACGAATCTAATTTTTCGTTTAATGGTGTAACTACATCTGCAGCAGATAAGAATACATGCGGAATCAGGGCAAACTGCCACTTATTTACATTGTAGTTTAATTTTATAAAAGCATCTTGTAAACCAACATTGTTTAAGTGATTTCCAACATAAAAATAATCCATGTAACCGTTAAACCCGTGGTTGGTTCCAAAAATAGGATTGAATGATTTGATTACAGTGCTTCCGTCATTTGATGCTTTTCCAGATAAAAATTCATATCCTAGACCAGCTTTAAAGGAATCAGTTAGGTTGTAATTAAAATTAATAGCGGCATTCCATGCACTGACTTTTAAATCTGTACTTTTTCCGGTTTGCCCGTAAAGCCAGAAATTAGTGTCGATTTTACTTGTTTTGTAAGTCAAATATGGTCCAAAAGTTTGTTTATAATCTACCAGTAGTTTTGCATCAGCATTTGCATATTCGTAACCGGTATTAAGCAGTAAAAAGCTTGCACCTAAACTTTCAGTAAATTGATTGTGGTACCATGCGTACTGTAATGCTTTGTAATTAGCAACAGTATATGGAGTTTGAAGAACATTTTCAGCAGTTGAATTGTATGCGCCTCCAAAATCAAGTTTTTGTTTTTCAGTTTGATATGTAAAGGTAAGCGCATCGTGACTCTGAGCTTGCTGAGCCCAGTCCATTTCACCCAGAATACGCTGGTTATCATAAGAAAGAACCTGACGCCCCATTCTGGCACTCCATTTTTCAGTAAAATTATATTGTGCCCAAGCTTCAAAAACAGCCACCCCGTTTTTATCTGCCGCTGCAGTTGATGGAACATCACCCCAGGTTCTGGTATTCTGTAAAGTCAGTTTTACAATTAAATCTTCTTGTTTGTAATTGAAATTTAAACGTGAACGCTGTGAAATTTGTGATGTGCCTTTTTGACCTTCCTGAAGAAGTTGTTTGTAACCGTTTCGATATTCAAAACGTGGTCTGATTTGCAAATTGACATCTAATTCCTGAGCCTGAATTTCAAAGCTTAATCCTGCGATAAGTATTAAGATTAGTTTTAGTTTCTTCATAAAATTGGTAAATTTTTATCGAGGGTAAATTTATAAGAAAATGCCGTCGAATACTATGATCGCAGTCATATTTCTAATCTTTTTTTAATCTAAGTTTAATATGCTGGTTCTAATTTTGCTTTAGTTACTTTAACTTGTTTCTCTCTAGATAGTTGTGTTATAGTATAATGCATCCAAACCAAACATACAGTTGAAAAGATTAAAATAAAAATCCATGAACTTGACCAGATTCCGGTTGCTGTTAGTAAATATCCAAATATAATTGGGCCAAAGAATCCGCCTAAACCGCCAATCATTCCAACCATGCCGCCTACAACGCCAACTTCATTAGGAAAATATTCAGGAATGTGTTTGTAAACTGCCGCTTTCCCAATTCCCCAGGAAATCCCGATTAGAATAACTAGGACTAAGAAAACCCACATATTGGCATCAAACTTAATAACCGTTACGCCTTTGGCAATTAATTCTTTTTTAGCAACACTTTGATTGTGAGCAACAACTACATCCTGCCAGCTCGAAGTAGTAGGGAAAATGGCATTTTCGGCTGTATTGGCTGTTTTTTGTGCAATTGAATATTCTTTATCGCCAACTTTTACGGTTTTGTCACTGATTTCGTTTACGACTCCTTTTTTAGCAGCCAGAATTCCCGGACCAGAAGTAGTTATTTCCATTTTTGGAATCGATAAAAAAGCACTTAAAATTACTGAAGAACCCAAAACCCAGTACATTACTTTTCTCGCTCCGAATTTATCTGATAAATAACCTCCAAAAGCTCTAATAACACCAGAAGGTAAACTGAACATCGTGGCAAACAAACCTCCCATAACTAAACTCGTTTGGTAAACGTTCATGAAATTTGGCAGCAACCATTGCGAATATGCTACAAAGCATCCAAAAACTAAGAAATAATAAGCTCCAAAACGCCAAACTCTTTGTGATTTTAAAGGTGTAAGCATTTGCGAAATTGCTTTACCGCTGCTTTCTATTTTTTTATTTTGAGCGAAAATTAAAAACGCAATACCAATTACGACTAATGAAACTGCATAAATAACAGGAAGCACTTTCCAGCCGTTTTGCGGATCATCAATAGAGAAATGATTTAATAAGGAAGGAGCAAGAAAAGTAGTTATTGCCGCTCCAGCATTTCCCATTCCGAATATTCCGAGCGCGCGTCCCTGCCATTCTTTTGGATACCAGATAGAAGTGTAACCAATTCCGACAGCAAAACTCGTTCCGACCATTCCGAATAAAAAACTTAGTAAAGCAAACATGGCGAAACTATCAGCGTAGGGAAGGAGGAACAGCGGAATTGAACTTAGAAGCAGTAAAAGTGAAAAAACATATTTTCCGCCAAATTTATCGGTTAAGATGCCAATTGGCAGACGCATTATTGATCCGGTTAAAATTGGAATACCCAAAAGCCATCCGACTTGAATAACATCCCAATGGAAAATTCCGTTATCGACTAAAAAAGTTACCAGAACCCCGTTTAATGTCCAGCAGGCAAAACACACTGTAAAAGCCAATGTGTTCAAAACTAAAATTTTGTGTGATTGCGATAGTGAGTTTGTATTTTTCATAGCACTTATATTTTTATGTAAAAATAAGTACTATAACTTAGTTAAAACCTGCTAAAACGCAGTTTTTGAAAAATAATTACGTATTTATACGTATTTTTTAGATTAAAGAATACTCAGCCGCTTTGTTCGAAAGTTCCATAAGGTTTTTAACTTTCAGTTTTTTCATCAGGTTAAAACGATGCACTTCGGCAGTTCTTTTACTAATTTCAAGAGCTTCGGCAATTTCTTTATTTCCTTTTCCTGATAAAAGAAGTGTCAGGATTTCTTTTTCTCTTTTGGTAATCATCATTTCTTCACCTAAAGTTTGTTTAGGTTCTAAAGATGCAGTCGAATTTGTTAATTGACTTATTAAAATAGAAGAAATATCACCGCTGAAATACTTACCGCCTGAAGAAACGGCATGAAGAGCTTTTAAAAATTCTTCTTTTGATGAACCTTTTAGTAAATAACCGTCGGCACCGGCTTTTATAGATTTCAAAACATACTCTTCTGATTCGTGCATCGAAAGCATAATGATTTTTACGTTATTATTCTCGCTTCTAAGTTTTTCTACTACCTCGATGCCCGTTAAGTTTGGCATACGAATATCTACTATAAGTAAGTCGGGTTTTGTTGCTGTAACCACTTCCAGAGCATCTGCACCGTCAATTGCTTCACCAACAACCTCTATGTTTGCTTCGTTTTCCAGTAAAGATTTGATTCCGTCTCTAACAAAAACATGGTCATCTGCCAATACTACACGAATGATATTACTCATAGTTTACTTAATTTTGATTCTGAATTTTTACGTATATTCATCTAAAAAGAAGATGCTAATATACGTACTTTTTTTATTTAAAATTCCAAATTTTTGAAATTCCAAACTCCAACATTAAAAAATCATTAGAAAATAATGCAATATCAATGACAATTGCAATGTCAATTACAATATCAATAGCAATAGCAAAAAACAATTTTAATATCTAAATATAAATTTAAACGTTGTATTGTCAGGCTGAGCGGAGTCGAAGCCCGCGTTAAGAAATTCCGTAATCTAAATCACCAATCTTTGTGGAGTTACTTGCTTGGACTTCTCCCGAAGCCTCGGGATCGCTCAGCCTGACAAATAGAAATTCGACGTTTAGATAAATTATCTAATTATCTAATTATCTAATTGACACATTGTCTCATTTGAGAATGGGAATATTAAAAGTAATTCTTGTTCCTTCGCCTGGAATGGAGTTCATGAAAACGCGTCCGTTAATGTATTGGATTCTTTCTTTCATAAATAAAAGCCCCATTCCGGATTCGCTGTTGCGTTTTTTGTCGACTGAATTAACATCAAAACCTTTTCCGTTATCATCAACGATGATGCTTAGAAGTGTTTCGCTATGAGAAAGTTGCACAATAATGTGCGACGATTCTGCATATTTTATGGCGTTGTTGATGGCTTCTTGCGTGAGACGATAAATGTTGATCTCGATTAGGGAATCTAGACGTCGGTCGAAATCGGTTTTGTTGTAGAAGAGAATTTCTTTTCCCGTAAGTTTCGAAAGTTCTTGCGTGAGTTTTGCTAAAGAAGAAACGATTCCGTGATCGCTTAATTCTGGTGGCATTAGGTTGAAAGTTGCAGTGCGGACACCTTTAATAATGTCAAGCGAAAGCTTCTTTAAATACTCAATTTTTTGTTCTGATTTTCCTCTATCATCTAAATTAATGCTTTCTAAACTGAATTTTAAACCTGTAAGCATTTGCCCGATTCCGTCGTGAATTTCTTTTGCGATTCGGTTTTGCTCGTTTTCCTGATTTTCAACAATTTTGCTCGAAATAATCTTTTGTTGATTGATTTTTTCGGTCGTATTTTCAAGGTTCAAACGTTCGACTTCGCGTTGTGCTTTTTTGCGTTCGGTGATGTTAAAACAAACAATTAAAAGTTCAAGTTCGTCTTTTTTGATCATTACCGGAACCATTGATAAATCAAGCCAAATGGTTTCGTTTTCTTTGTTTAAAATACTGATTTCGCCTTGCCAGCCACTTCTTTGTTTTTCGAAAATTAGTCGGTCGAAATTGGTTTGTTCTTTTTCGTCAACGGTTAAAACTTCGGAGAATTTTTTGTTGGATGAAAACTTGGTATAATTAAGCAGTTTAGCAAATTTTTCGCCAATATGAATGATCGAACCATCTGGCGCAATTCGGCAATACAATAAAGTATTTTCCATTGCATAATTAAGAGATTTCAATTCTTTTACCGAGTTTTCTTTGATTTCGCTTAATATTTCTGTGTCGTATGCGAGCTTTAGAGCTTTCTTTTCTGAAGATAAAAGCTTGGCAATTAACCTTTCGATTTTTTTGTTGGTTGGTTTGAAAATAAAGAAGAATTCTAAAAGAAGAACTAAAAGCGTGAAACCGAAAATCCAATATTCTATTCGGCGCTGTTCGGTTACTTTTTCGTGCGCTTCAAGATCGTATTGGGTTACAATTTGATTCATTTTAGAAAGGAAAATGCCTTCGTTTTCTAAAATAGTATTTACGAATTTTTGGTTTTCAGCAGTTGTTTTTTTCTGCTTTACATTCAATAAAAAAGCTTCTGTAGTTTGTGCAATTTTATTGAAAATCGGATTGATTTCAAGATATAATTTAGAAAGTGTTTCTGATTTTTCTTTTGGAAAAGCCAGACTGTCACTGCCGTTTTCAAGTGCATTTTGGTTTTTTTTCCAAAGCGCTAAAACGTCATTTAAATGTGAAATTTGCTTTGCAGAAGCGGTATCAGAAACGTAATGCTGGATCAAAACTTCTTTGACAATTTTCTGGCTCAGCATTCTTTGTTTACCAGAAAAATTGATGATTTTAGAATCGCTTAACTGCTGATTCAGATTGTATTGCACTAAAAACTGACTGATAATTATAGTTAAGGCAATAGTAAGAAGCGCAAAAAAATACAGACGGCGTAAATTTTTGAATGTGATTTTTTCTGCAGCTTCCTGATTGCTTTTTTTCATATCTTTTTTACAATCCTAAAGAAGCTTTTATTAGGTTTAAATTTTCTTCAGAATAGTTGATTTTTAAAGCTTCCTGATGTCCTTTGTCGGACATTTTATCCCAGGTTTTTTTGATGATGTTTTTTAGTTTTTCTTCATCGTGTTTGTGAACAAAAGGTTCTAAGTAATATTCTAAGAACACCAAACAAATTACATCTTCTAATAATTGAGTTTCGGCATCTTTTTTAAGCAGTTTTTTTTCAATTAAAAAAGAAACACGATCTATAAAAGTTTGATCGTAACCTGCTTTTGCCAGAATTTCGGCAGTGGTTTTTGCGTGGAATTTTTTCAATTCTTCTCTCCATTTCAAATAACCAACACGATCCATTGGGTATGATTCGCGAGCGACTTTCCATCGGCAGATATGTTGTGCTTTTGATGCGATTTGAATTTCTTCGGATGCATTGGGTTCAAACTGCATCAGCCTTTCGTACATCCTGTTTGAATACAATAATTCTTTTGGATATTCTTTGTTTTGGTCTAATTCGATGTTTGGATCCTGAGCGTTTTCAGCATCAATCCATTCGCTTGCTTTTTGAAAAGGTGTAGTCATTTTTTGGTTTGATAATAGAATTTCAAAGATACGGAATTAAGTTTTTTTTCGCCACGAATTTCACGAATTAGCACGAATTATTGTTTTTGTTTTTTGCCACAGATTAAAGGATTTTTTGGATTTAATCTTATGTGATTTTTTTTCGCCACGAATTTCACGAATTAGCACGAATTATTGTTTTGTTTTTGCCACAGATTAAAGGATTTTTTGGATTTAATCTTATGTGATTTTTTTCGCTACGAATTTCACGAATTAGCATGAATTATTGTTTTGCTTTTTTGCCACAGATTAAAGGATTTTTTGGATTTAATCTTGTGTGAATTTTTTTTCGTCACAAATTTCACGAATTCCACTAATTTAATTCGTGCTAATTAGTGAAATTCGTGGCTAAAAATTTTAATTCTTTTAATCTGTGTAATCTGTAGTCTATAAATTAGTCTGCAAATCCAACAAAAACTTCATTTTCAACTACTTTAATTGGATAGGTGGCAATTTTAAAATCGTCTCCGTTTAGGTTTGAACCGTCAACTAAGGAGAAAGTCTTTTTATGCATCGGACAGGCGATTTTCGGGATATCATCGGCAGAACCTGTCATTCCTCTTGAAAGTACCATTTCCATTTTATGCGGACAGGCGTTTTGGCAAGCGTACCATTCATTTCTGCGTGTAAAATTGAAAATGGCGATTTGTTTGTTTTTGTATTTAATGCATCCGCCTCGGTTGGTCGGGAAATCTTCTACTTTACCTGCTTTGAACCAAATTGTAGCATCGCTCGCATGAACTGTTTCGTATTGATTTAAGATTTCTTCCATTTTGATTGTGTTTTGATTTCCTGTTTCTTAGCCCTCTTTTTACAATCATGAGAGTTATGATGGCGCAGTAAAAAAGAGGGTAAGAAGGACAGCAAACGTTTAATGATTTTTTTTCTTTTTTTGGAGCTTATTTTTTTCACGCAGATTTAGCCGATTTCATTTTTAATCTTTTTAATCCTTAAATCTGTGGCTTTAATTTTAAACACATAGAAACATAGATTTTTTGTTTTTTGTGATAGAGAATTAAAAGAAACTAGTTTCTAACACATAGCTATGTGTATTTATGCAAGTGAAACGCCTTTATTAAGTTTTTAAAATCTATGTCTCTATGTGTTTAAAAAATTATGTTTTTAAGTTACGACCAAGCTTTAGGCATTTTTTGATCTCGTAACGGAACAAAAACTGCATTATCGTCTTTCTCGTCTGAGTTTATAAAGTGATTGAATCGTTTTAGTAATCTTGGTTTTTCCAGCACTTGTTTCCATTCGCATTCGAAAGTATTTACCAAAGTCTGCATTTCAGCTTCAAGCGTTTCGCAGATTCCTAAACTGTCTTCGATAATTACTTGTTTTAAATATTCTAAGCCTCCATCTAGTTTTTCTAACCAAGTTGAAGTTCTAATCAGCGGGCCAGCGGTTCGGATGTAATACATTAAGAAACGATCCATGTATTTGATTACGGTTTCTTTGTCGATTTTCTCTGCTAGTAAAACCGCGTGTTTTGGATTTGCACCGCCATTTCCTGCGATGTATAAATTCCAACCGCCTTCAACGGCAATTAATCCGAAATCTTTTCCGCGTGCTTCAGCGCATTCGCGAATGCAGGCAGAAACACCACCTTTGAGTTTATGCGGAGAACGGATTCCTTTATATCTATTTTCTAGTTCGATGGCAAATCCGGCGCTGTCGTCCATTCCGTAACGGCACCAAGCATTTCCCACACAGCTTTTTACGGCACGAAGTGATTTTCCGTAAGCATGACCACTTTCAAAACCGTTGTCAATTAAAATTTTCCAGATTTTTGGAAGATCACTCAAATGTGCTCCGAATAAATCCACTCTTTGAGCTCCCGTAATTTTAGTGTACAAATCGAATTGTTTAGCAACTTCACCTATTACGATTAGTTTTTCGGCAGTAATTTCGCCTCCGGCAACTCTCGGAACTACAGAATACGTTCCGTTTCGTTGAATATTAGCTAAAAATCTATCGTTTGTATCTTGCGTTGTCACGTGTTTGTTTGCAGTGTCGTTATAGATACTAGAGAAAATAGAAGCGACAACTGGTTTACAGATTTCGCAACCATCGCCTTTTCCGTGATGATCCAGAACATCGTAGAAATTCTCGTATTTATTGATTTTTACCAAATCAAATAGTTCCTGACGATTATAATTGAAATGCTCACAGATCACTTCTTTTACTTCTTTTCCTAAAGATTTTTGAGTCGCTTTTACTAAATCAGAAACCATTGGTTTACAGCCGCCGCATCCTGAAGTTGCTTTGGTTGCTTTTACAACATCTGAAAGAGAAGAACAGCTTTCGTCTAAAATTTTACAGCAGATCGCACCTTTGGTAACATTCTCGCAAGAACAGATTACGGCTGTATCCGGCAAATCCATCACGCTTCCTAAAGGAGAACCTTCTGAACCGTCTCTTGAACCCAGAATCAAATCTTCAGGATTTTTAGGCAATGCCATTTCATTGATATAAATCTGGAAAAGGGAATTGTAATCGCTGGAATCTCCAACTAAAATTCCGCCTAAAAGTTTTTTAGAATCTTTTGTAACGTTGATTCTTTTGTAAACGCTGCTTAATTTATTTTCATAAATAATAGCGGTAACGTCATTGTTTTCAATAAAAGGATCACCAAAACTCGCTACTTCAACACCAATTAATTTCAATTGAGTCGACATATCGATGGTTTCTCTCATGGTTTTGTCGCCATTTAAGATCTGCTCAGCAGCGACATCAGCCATTTCGTAACCAGGAGCAACAAGTCCGTAAATGTTTTGGTTGTAAAGAGCTGCTTCGCCAATCGCAAAAATAAAAGGATCTGATGTTCGCATTTGATTGTTTACCACAATTCCGCCTCGTACGCCAACTTCAAGCCCTGAAACTCTTGCCAGTTCGTCGCGAGGTTTGATTCCGGCAGAAATAACCAACATGTCTACTTTTAACAATTCGTCGTTTGCAAACATCATTCCTGTTATACTTTCTTTTCCGTCGATATATTGGGTTGCTTTGTTAAGATGAATTCCGATGTTTAATTCTTCAATTTTTGATTGAAGCATATCACTTGCGCCCTGATCTAGTTGTCTCGGCATTAAACGCGGCGCAAATTCCACCACATGCGGATTTAAGCCTAAATCACGAACTGCTTTTGCTGCTTCTAATCCTAATAAACCGCCACCTAAAACTGCAGCTTCGGTTGCGCCTTTTATTTTTATTTTTTTTGCATAGGACATGATAGCATCCAGATCTTCGATGGTTCTATAGACAAAAACACCTTCTTTTTCTACACCTTCAATTGGAGGTACAAAAGCGGAAGAACCTGTTGCTAAAACTAAGTAGTCGTACGTATGTGTTTTGCCTAAGTGTGTATGTATTGTTTTTGCATCACGATTTATATCTGTAATTAGTTCAGATGTATTTAGAATAATATTGTTTTCTGCGTACCATTGGCTTGTTGATAATGATAAGTCATCAGCTGTTTTTCCTCCAAAGTACTCGCTTAAGTGAACGCGATCGTAAGCGCGTCTTGGTTCTTCTCCAAATACTGTGATTTGATACTTTTCTTGTCCTGATTTTGCAACGAATTTTTCGCAAAATTTATAACCAACCATGCCGTTTCCAACTACTATTACTTTAATCATTATTTCTTTAATTAAGTATTACTACGCAAATATAAGTATTTATACTTATTAAAATACGTAATAATTTTATTTTTTTAAGTAGATGGAGGTTTTTATTACTACGTATTTTATCAGAATCTTTTACGTAGTGCGGGATTTAAGTAATTTTTGAGTGATTTGGTTTTTTTAAATTTGAAAGGATTCTAAATAGGCGTTTCAAAAAAATGTCGTAAATTCATAAGAATTTTATAGGTGTTTTACTAAAAAGAACATTTTTAATCTAAGATCTCATGAAAAAAGTACTCTCAATATTGTTGTTATCATTTTTAATGATAGGCTGTAAAACGACAGCAAATAAAGAAACTGCAGGAACAGATTCAACAAGTTCGACAGAAGAAGATTTAAAATATTATTTTAAAGGAACAGGAAACGAACCGTTTTGGGGAATCAAAATGGGGAATGACGAAATTGTCTTTACATCATTAATACCAGGAAAAGAAAAAATAACTTTTCCTGCCGTTGATGCGATTAAAGCTATGGATGCCAATGTGAAAATGTATAAAGTAAGTAATGAAACGACTTCGGCAACAATTACAATCCAACAGCTGGATTGTCAGGATTCAATGTCTGGTGCAATTTCACCTTACAGCGTAAAAGTTGAAATTAAAAACAATTCTGAATTAGAAGCAAAAAAACTAAGCGGATGCGGAAAATATCTTACTGATTACCGACTTCATGATATTTGGGTTTTGGAAGAATTGAATGGATATAAAGTCTTTGCCACTGATTTTCAAAAGGAAATGCCTCGAATTGAAATTAATTCAACTGAAAATAGATTTTCTGGCTATGGCGGCTGTAATGCCATTAGTGGTTCTATTTTTTATGAAAAGGATTTGCTGAGATTTACCAAAGTAATATCGACTCTAATGGCTTGCCCACAAGGAAATAAAGAAGGTGAATTTACAAAAGCATTGCAAAGCACAACAACTTATTCTATTGGAAATAATCAATTGACTTTGTCTAATCCTTCTGGGAAACTTTTGGTTTTTAAGAAGGTGGATTAGTTTTATAAGGGCTTCGACTTCGCTCAGCCTGACATTTCGTTTGTCTTCCTGAGCGAAGTCGAAGGATTTATTCTAGTTCCTTAGTTTCTTCCTCTTCGTCATTACCTTCAATAAAATCCAATTCTAAGGCTCTTACACTCTGAACTGCATTTCCGGCAATACCGCGAATCGAACCGTACATTCCTAAAGTATTGTGAACTACTTTTTCGATTTGTTTTTCTCGCTGTTTCCAGATTCTCTGCATGGCTCTTTTTTCAGAATCGAGATCACTTTGCATTTGCGTAAAACCTTCTACAATTCCTTCAATCTGTAAACGGAATTCGTTGCTGGTCAGGAAATCATACAACATTGACATTTTATCGCCTTTGTTTTCCTGAGCCTGAACAGCTTGATTTATTTGAATCAAGGACTGACGTAAAACAGCACTTAAACCTTTAAATTCTTCGTAGGTACAAATCCAGATACCGTCGCGCATGCCCATTCGTTCCATTCCGTTTGGCATTACTTCGGTAACCAGAACTCCAATGTTGGCTCGTTTGGTTCTGATATCGTTTTTGAATTTCTCAATCCACGAAGGCTGAAAAGCTTTTGTTCTTTTACTTTCGTAATAAATAGAACCGCAATTTTGGTGTTCGCGAGTGTTGACTATTTGAAGGCAATCAGCGCCGTTTGCCCCTTTTTTAACTTCGTCAATGCTGTCAAGAGGGAAATTGTTTGCCAGCCATTCTTCGATAGCTAATTCCATTACTTCACCTTGCAATTGCATAGAACCTTGTTCCTGCTTGCGTTTCATTTCTTCGGTTAATTTTTTCTGTTCTTCTAATTGCTTTTGAAGTTCTTTAAATTTTAACTCGTTTTTATCGTCTTCCTGCTTTCTGATTTTTTCGCGTTCCAAAGCCAATTGTGTGTTCAATTGTTTTTCGGCTTCGGCCTGAATAGCATCTTTCATTTCCAGTTTTTCGCGTTGTAATTTGGCGATTTCACCTTCCATTTTATTTAATTCCCTGATTTTTTCCGATTTTTCAGAGAGTTCTTTTTCCATCAATAACAAACGATCTTTGTTTTCTTCTTCGAGCTTGGCTTTTAGTTTTTCAGAGATTTCTTTTTCAGCCGTTTTTTTCTCGCGCTCTAAGCGTTCTGCAAAAAGTTCATTTTCTTGTTTCTTTTTCGCTTCAAATTCGGCTTTGGCTTTGTCCAATTGTTCGTTTTTAAGCTCTAATTCACGATTTTGAATAGTCGCTTTTTGCTGGAATTCTTTACGGATGCTGTCTTCCAACTGATGTTTTAATACATCATTGACATCGATAGGAGTTCCGCAGTTTGGACACTGAATTGAAGATTGCTCAGCCATTTTTATTGAAATTTTTATTGTAGAATTATAATTTGCTAAGGTATTTAAAAGTTCTCTTTTTATAATGTGGATTGCTGTACTAAATTGTAACGATTTTTTGTTATAGCCACGAAGGCGTTAAGACAGAATGTTTTTTTATGATTTAATCTCGCAAAGTCGCAGAGGCGCAAAGTTTTTTTTGCCACAGATTAAGGGATTAAAAGGATTATTGAATTGCCTCCAGCTTTAGCTGGAGGTATAAAAGTTAAATTAGTAAAGGCTTTAGCCAAATCCGTAGTTATTTGGCTAAAGCCTTTTAAACGTAGTTATTTTCTCATCCAGCTAAAGCTGGACGCAACTTATAAATAAAAACTTTGCGACTTCGCGTCTTTGCGAGATTAAAAAATCAAAACTTATCGAGAATTATTCTTCATCAACAAAAAATCAACAGCAGATTTCGTGATTTCAGATTCATCTTCTTTGGATGTGATAATCGAAACATCTGTTTTTAAATTAACCTTTTTCAGTTCAATAAAACCAATTTCTGGATCCTGATTGTTTTTGGCAACGTTTGAAGGAACAATCGAAATTCCTAATCCGTTTTTGACTAATTGTACGATGGAATTGATGTTATTGGCTTCGTGAATAATCTGCGGAGTAAAGCCATAAAAAGCACAAAGCTCTAATAAAACTTCGTGATAATGAGGTGCATAATCTTTGTTGAAGAAAACAAATGTTTCGTCTTTTAGGTTTGCAATTTCATTTTCTGATTTTATCTGAACGGATTTTTTGTTGTAAACCAATGAAAAACCATCTTTAAACCACAGATGTGATTTTATTTTTGGTGACTGAATTGGTGATCGAATAATTCCCATTTCGATTTTTCCTTGTTCTAAAGCATCGATTTGTTTGGTGGTTGAAATTTCAAAAAGTTTAAAATTTACGTACGGAAACTGTGATTTGAGGTGTTTGATTAAATCTGAAATAATAGAAGAATATATAGAGCTTATATAAGCGATTCTAAATTCACCCGAAACATTTTCTGCAATCTTTTTTGTTTTAATAGAAATACGTTCCAGATTCTGAAAAAGTTCTATTACTTCTTTTTCGAAATATTTCCCGGCTTCGGTCAATTCTACCTTTTTATTGTTTCTTATGAAAAGTTTTGCCTGAAGTTCGTCTTCCAATTCAGCAATCTGCCGACTCAACGGAGGCTGTGAGATAAACAGTTTTTCTGATGCTTTGGTAAAGTTTAGTTCTTCGGCTACAGCCATAAAATATTTTAGGTGACGTAATTCCATGATACTTTTAAAGTATTATTAATTGATAAAAATAGTATTTTTAAAGTATTTAAGAAAAGAATAGTTTTGAAAAATCAAAAAATAAGTCTCTCGCAGATATAGCAGATTATTAATTTAGATAAAATCATCTAAACCATAATATTTCCAATCAATAATAGCAAAAAGATTCGCGAAATCTGCGAGAGATTAAAAAAACAAAAGACCATGAAAAAATCAACTATTGAAGAAATCAAGGAAAGATTTGATAATGATGTCGAACGATTTTCAAATTTAGAAACAGGGCAAGTAGCCACAATCGATGCAACTATTTCTTTGGAATTAATAACCGAAGCTTCAAAACGTATTGTTCCGAATGCTGCAACTGTGCTGGATGTAGGCTGTGGAGCTGGAAATTACACTTTAAAAATGTTGTCTAAAGTGCCAGATTTAAACTGCACTTTGGTCGATTTGAGTTTACCGATGTTAAATCGCGCTTTTGAAAGAGTTGCAGCTGAAACCAATGGAAAAGTAGTAATAAAACAAGGTGATATTCGCGAAATAGATTTAGAGGAAAATAGTTTTGATATTATTTTGGCTGGTGCAGTTTTGCATCATTTGAGAGACGATCAGGATTGGGAAACTACTTTTGCAAAATTGTTCAAATTATTGAAACCCGGAGGTTGTTTGATGATTTCTGATTTAATCACGCAAGACACAGAATTATTGAATAATTATACCTGGCAGCGTTATGGTGAATATTTGGAAGGAATAGGAGGAGCAGAGTATCGCCAGAAGGTTTTGGATTATATCGAAAAAGAGGATTCTCCAAGATCGATGAATTACCAATTGGATTTGATGAAAAAAGTTGGTTTTTCAAAAGTCGAAATATTGCATAAAAATATGTGTTTCGGAGCTTTTGGAGGAATAAAGTAGTTTTTTGTTAGCCATGATTCACGAATTTATTTAAAAATGTCTGCGTATAGATTTAAAAAAATAAATTCGTGATTCGTGGCTATACAACTATGGATTAACCGGCATTAGATATTTGTTTCGAAGATCGAAAACTAATTCTGACGGACCGTTTTTTTGGAGGTAATCTAATTTTTCTACGGCTTCTTCCATGGTTGGAATATGTCCTTTAGGAATCCACCAAATAGCCGTATGCGCTTTACCGAATTTTTGGAACCATTCTTTTCGGCGTCTTAAAAAGTCACTGTGAAAAGTTTTGTACATATAATGTTCTAAAGTTTCGATACTTTCCCAAACCGATACATTAATAATAATTTGTTCGTCATTGTACGGATTCAGGCTTGTAGCGTTGTAACTATCAGTGTCATCTTTTAGTCTCCAGACAAAACCTTCACTTTCTTCGGCTAAAGTATTTACAGTGTCTAAATTGTCTACGAATTCTTTCATTATGGGGTCGTTGATGTTTACCCCTTTCATTTTTGCAATATTAATTTCGGCAAGATGATAATGACTCATATTTTTTATGTTTCTGAATGCGAGGCAATTTAGCTTTTTTCTGAATAATTATTTTGTATAATTACGTTATATCTGTAACATTTTTTAGTTACAAATTCTCGAATTACCAATGCAGAAAGGAATTCAGAACTTTGAAAAGATTATAGAATTTGTGCCGTTTTATAAACCTGAACGGGAGCTGATAGTAAAGCTTCGCTTTTTGTAATGAAATCGACTAAATACGACTGATTGTTGTGTAAATCAAGTCCGATTTGATCTTTCCATTCTTCCCAAATAATAAACACATTCTCTGTAGTGTGAAGATCGTAGCGAATGCATGCTTCTTCTTTTCTGGTTTCTGTAACCAGATGTGTAATCATATTTTGAACTTCTATAAGATTTTCTTTTTTACTTTTAATGATTGCGGTGATTGAGATCATAATTATAAAGTTTTAAAGGTTTCTTCTAAATGTTTGGTGTACTGTTCTTTAAAGATAACAATATTTTCTGGTGTTGCACCTTTTTCAACATCATGAAAATGAAATCCGTTTATGCGTTCCATTCCGGTAAATTTGTTCATTTTGTGGAAACCAAACATTACGCCGTCATCAACAGAAGTTTCTTCAAAGAATTCCCCCGGAAGTGTAAATGCTGTTGCAGGTGCATTCCAGCTTGTAGTAAGCATGTATTTGCGTCCGTGTAAAAGTCCGCCGGTTCCGTAATTGATGTCTGGGTTTACACGGCTTCTTCCGTCGCTTTTGTAGATTCCGTTGTTGTGTCCTTGCGTGAAAACATCATCGATATATTTTTTGAAAAGATTAGGAATTTGAAACCACCAAACGGGTGTGTGATAGATAATTAAATCTGCCCAAACGAATTTTTCTACTTCTTTTTGAAGATCTATTTCGTCTTCAATGTGAGTTGTTTTTATTTCGTAATTATTGTTTTTAGAAAGAAATTCAACTGTCCAATCCTGAACGGTTTTATTGAATTGTCCTCCTGAATGCGCGAATTTTTGTCCGCCGTTAATTATAAATATCTTTTTCATTTTTATTGTTGTTTCTTTTGAAAATGGACGCGTGAGGGTAAGCCCGACCCAGAAGGGCACGCCCAAATTCTAATTATTTAATTTTTGAGATTTTTTTTAAACACATAGAAACATAGAATTTTCTTTCTGGAAAAGAGAATGGAAAGAAACTAGTTTCTAACACATAGTTCACAAAATTTGTCATTCCTCGGAATGATAAGATTACGTTGACTATGTTTATTAATGCAAGTGAAACGCCTTTATAGACAAAGTATAACTATGTTTCTATGTGTTTAAAATATTATTTTATTTTAGCAATTGCATGATTAATAAACTCCAATTCTGAAGCTGATAAATCGAAATCCATTGTTTTGGCGTTTGAAATAGCTTGTTCTGCGTTTCTGGCACCTGCTAGAACAATTGAAATTCCTTTTTGTAAAGTTGTCCAGCGTAAAACCAATTGTGAAATTGAAATGTGTTTTGAATGCGCTAAAGAGCTTAATTCTTCGATTAAGGTTTTTACCTGCTGCAAATCGAATTTTCCGAAATAACCGTTTCTATGGTCGTTTTCTTTTAATTTGCTGTCTGTGAAATATTTTCCAGTCAATAAACCTCTTTCCATTGGGCTGTAAGCAATGATTCCAATGTTTTCTGCAACTGTAAACGGAATTAAATCTGCTTCGATTCCGCGATTCAGCATACTGTAAGCTACTTGGTTTGAAGCTATTTGAACTGTTTTTTGTGCTTCCTGAATTTGTGCAATATTATAATTACTTACTCCGAATGCTCTAATTTTTCCTTGCTGAATTAAAGTTTCAACAGCTTCCATTGTTTCAGAAATTGGAGTTGTTGAATCTGGCCAGTGAATTTGCAGTAAATCGATATAATCGGTTTGAAGGCGTTTTAAACTTTCTTCGATTTCTTTAATTACGTTTGCTTTTGATGAGTATTTGTAAATTGGAACTTTTTTACCGTTATCGTCTGCTTCGAAAAAGAAATCGCCTTTTCCGTTGTTGCTGCCGTCCCAAACCAAACCAAATTTGGTAAGTAATTGAATTTTAGAACGATCATAAGGTTTTATAGCTTCACCGATCATTTCTTCACTTAAACCAAATCCGTAAAAAGGAGCAGTGTCGATTGTGGTAACGCCGTGATCGATAGAAGCTTGAACAGATTCTATTGAGTCTTTCTTTTCTGTTCCGCCCCACATGGTTCCGCCAATAGCAAATGCACCGTATGTAATTGCTGATAATTCAAGTTCTGAGTTTCCTAGTTTTCTATATTCCATGATTGTGATTTTTTGTGTTTAAAATTGATGAGGCAAAATTATACTGTTTTTATGATTCTTATTTGGTATATATTTGTCTTTTTTAGGTATATTTGCATCTTCAAATAAATGGAATTATGAAAAAAGAAAACTTATATGAACCTTTTACGGTTTCTTTTGAAACGCTGGATGAATATCCGGATGTTGGAGATCGTCATAATTTTTTTGAACTGGTTTACATTTTGGAAGGTACAGGAAGACAGTGTATTAATAAGAATATATTTGAGTATGATCCAGGGCATTTGTTTTTATTGACGCCTGAGGATTGTCATAATTTTACAATTGAAACCAAAACGAAATTTTTCTTTTTGAGGTTTAATGATATTTATTTGAAAAATTCGAGTCTGCAGAATGAAAATATTCAGCGATTAGAATATATACTTCAAAACGCCAATCATCAGCCGGGCTGTATTCTTAAAAATGATCCTGATAAGTGTCTGGTAAAAGTAATGATTGAAGCAATCTGCCGAGAACATCAGGATAAAGATGTTTACAATCAGGAATTGATTCAGCAGTTGGTTAATACACTGATTATTATTGTGGCGAGAAATATCGCGAAATACTTGCCTGAACAAGTAACCATAAATACTGAGGCTAAAGCGATGGATATTCTACAATATATTCAGAACAATATCTATTATCCTGAAAAAATCAAAGCGGAATCTATTAGTGATTATTTTGGGATTTCGAATACGTATTTAGGACGTTATTTTAAGAAACACGCCAGCGAAACGATGCAACAGTATATTAGCAACTACAAAACGAAACTGATTGAACATCGTTTGCAATTTAGCGAGAAACGTATTAACGAAATTGCTTATGAATTTGGTTTTACGGATGAAAGCCATTTCAATAAGTTTTTTAGAAAGCAAAAAGGCTATAGTCCGTCTGAGTTTAGAAAGACGATTCGATTGAGTGCTTAGTTTTTTTTGCCACAGATTAAGAGGATTTTAAAAGATTTTCTTTAAAATTGAATAATTTCTCTCGTAGATTTTGCATATTTATTTCAAAAAATCCGTTTAAATCCGAGTTTTCGCAAAGCGAATCTGTTTTATCTGTGTGTTTTAATTTTCTTTACCAATAATAAAATCAAAATGCTCGTTTTTACCAGCTTTTAAATTGTTGATTTCGTTCTGGATTAATTCTTCTAATGAATCTGCCACAATGATGCGCGACCAGGATTCGTTTTGAAGTTCGATGATTTGGCCGAATTTTCCTTTTGAAGCTGGATCTGTATCGTACAATAAGTAATCACCATTTCTTCCTGTAGCAAACGGAATCCATTTTGGGTTAGTGTAATTATTAGTGTTGATTTTTTCGAAATCTAGTTCCTGTTCTGGTAAATCGTCTTCGTCAAATTGTAAATCTTGTATCGAATTCCATTCTTCTGCAATGTCCTGAAACGGAATTAAATCATAACTCCAGTTATTTATTCCAAACTGAAAAGCAGCAGTTACAGGATCGTAATCTACATTTTGAACCTTGTAAAAATTAATTAAGGCCGGCGGTATTTTAATATCATCTTCAAGTTCGATATGTTCCTGAATATCTTCTGTAGAAATGCCTTCTGTTAAATTGTAATAGGCATTGCTGCTTGAAACAATTTTATTTATTTCTGAAATCCATTCCTGCCATAAAGGTTTGAATGCTTTGAATTCAGGATCAAGAGGCGCTGAGATTTTCTTTTCTTTTTCTTCGTAAGGAGAAATGCTGAGACTTGTAATTTTGCCATCTTCTTTATCAAACCAAATACTGATTCCGTTAAGGATAAAAGCGCCGCTTCTGTCTCCTTTAAAGAGTTTTACAAGCTGATTTTTGTTGTTTTCGTAGTATTGGAATAATTCTTGACCATCAAATATAAATTCGCCGGTAAAGATGCTTTTTGCGCAATAATCATATTTTTTAACCTCAAATTCAATTGCTAGACTTTCTGCTTGTTTGCCTTCTTTAGAAAAAGCCATAATGCCTAGATCGTCCCAGGTATAAATATGATTGTATTGTTTTTTGATATATCGGCAGTCACCCAAAGCTTTTTTTAAAACATCTATAGCAGCTGGAAGTTGAACAATTGTATCGTTTATTCTGAAATCTGTTTTAGATAATGAAAACTTTGCCAAGGTATATTACTTTAGAGTTAATGAAAAGGCTTATATGATTTTTTTGATAACACGCAGTTTGTGAGTGTGTTTTTTTAGTTCAGGATTGTAAATTCCTAAATGATCCAAGCGGTCAATGCGGACTTTTCCACTTGCGTGAATGATGTAATTGTTTTCCATAATGATGCCGACATGAATGATATTGCCTTCGTCGTTATCAAAAAAGGCTAAATCGCCAACTTCACTTTCTTCGATAAAACTTAAAGCTTCGCCTTCAAGTGCCTGCTGAGAAGCATCACGATGAATTTTATAGCCATTCAATTTATAAACCATTTGGGTAAAGCCTGAACAATCAATGCCAAAAGGAGTTTTTCCGCCCCATAAATAGGGAGCATTCAAATACATAAAAGCAGTTTTGATTAATGCACTTTTAGGTTTTACGCCGCTGGTTTTGGTTCCTTCAAAATCAAAATTTGAAGTATTGATTTCGTTATTGTTTAAAAAAGATAAAGAAGCTCCAAGCGGAATTGGAAGCAATAGATTGTTTGGTGCAGTGATGTAGTCAATTAAATCAGCATTTAGAATAATGGCTTCTTTGCTCAACAAATCGAACTGCTCTTTTGAAATTACCTGATATTGCTTAGAATCTACCCAGCCTTCGTAATCATCATATTGAATTCTGATTCGCGCCCATTGATTATGACGTTCTAAAATTTCGATATGCTCGCCAAACAAGAGCTGTGTAACAATTTCACTTCTGTCGCTGGCTTCAGCTCGAACGGGTACTATGGCTAGATTACAAATTCCAAACATTTAAGGGAAAGTATTAGTTGAAAATCAGGAGTTATACATATAACTCCTGATTTTTTATGATATTGTTTTAAGCTCTTTCGATAACAATTGCCGATGCGCCACCGCCGCCGTTGCAAATTGCAGCAGCTCCGGTTTTTGCATTGTTTTGTTCTAAAACATTTAGTAAAGTTACAATAATACGTGCTCCGGATGCTCCAAGCGGATGTCCTAATGAAACAGCACCACCGTTTACGTTTACTTTATCGTTATCAAGGTTTAATATTTTTGCATTGGCTAATCCAACTACAGAGAAAGCTTCGTTGAATTCGAAATAATCAACATCTGAGATTGAAATTCCTGCTTTGTTTAAAGCTTTTGGTAATGCTTTTGCCGGACTTGTTGTAAACCATTTTGGTTCTTGTGCAGCATCTGCGTAGCCTTTTATGTAAGCTAAAGGTTTTAAACCTAATGCATTTGCTTTTTCTTCAGACATTAAAACTAAAGCAGCTGCTCCGTCGTTGATTGTTGAAGCATTTGCAGCAGTTACAGTTCCGTCTTTTGTGAAAACTGGGGCTAAAGATGGAATTTTATCTAATTTTACATTAGTATATTCTTCATCTTTTGAAAATATAATGGGTTCACCGCGTCTCTGAGGTACTTCAACAGGTACAACTTCATTGTCGAATTTTCCGGCATCCCAGGCTTTTGCACTTCTTTCATACGATTGAATTGCGAATGCATCTTGCTTTTCACGGCTGATTTTGTATTCAGATGCACATAAATCAGCGCAAACTCCCATTGCGTTGTTGTCGTAAGCATCTGTTAAACCGTCTTTCTGCATTCCGTCAAGCATAGTTGCAGGACCAAATTTGTTTCCGGCACGCATTTGTATGTAATGAGGAATCAAGCTCATGCTTTCCATTCCGCCCGCAACTACAATTTCAGCGTCACCGCATGCGATTGCCTGAGCAGCAAACATTACAGCTTTCATTCCGGATGCACATACTTTGTTTACTGTTGTGGCAGCAACTTCTTCAGATAATCCGGCAAATAATGCAGCCTGACGCGCTGGCGCTTGTCCAACTCCGGCCTGAATTACATTCCCCATGAAAACTTCATCGACTAATTTTGGGTCAAGATTAATTTTTGAAAGCGCTCCTTTTATGGCAGCAGCTCCTAATTTTGGTGCAGGTACACTAGATAACCCGCCCATGAAACTTCCGATAGGTGTTCTAACGGCAGAAACGATAACAACTCTTTTGTTCATTTTCTGTTTAATAATAGTTAGTAAGCAAATTTACTGTTTATTTGAATAAATTCAAATTTTGTATTGAATAGGTGAATTTTAAATTTAAGGTGAAATTTTTGTTAATTCTATTCGTTTGATTGTGAAGAGGTTTTGAAAAAAGATGAAAAAAAACTAAAAAAACTCAAAAAAAAGCTTGTGAGAAAAGGAATGTTGTTATACATTTGCACTCGCAAAACGGAAGCAATTCCACTAGCAAGGAGAGGTGCCAGAGCGGTAATGGAGCAGATTGCTAATCTGTCGACGGGTAACCGTCGCCAGGGTTCGAGTCCCTGTCTCTCCGCTTAAATTTTGCCTCGGGGTGTAGCGTAGCCCGGTTATCGCGCCTGCTTTGGGAGCAGGAGGCCGCAGGTTCGAATCCTGCCACCCCGACACTTTGAAATATTGGTCGCATAGCTCAGCTGGATAGAGCACCTGCCTTCTAAGCAGGCGGTCGAAGGTTCGAATCCTTCTGCGATCACAAGAAGCCACTCAATCGAGTGGCTTTTTTGTTTTTAAAAAGAAATAAAAAGACAGTTTTAAATTACATATTGATTGATTTATTAGATTTGTAGTGCGCACCGTAAAACTTTTTGTTATGCCGCTAATCGAACAGTCAGAATATACTTTCCCTTCTATTATTCATCGCAACAGGCATGTCTCAACTATTTATGCCGCTTTGTTTAAAAAATTTGAAGTTCCGGAATATACAAGAGAGAAACATGAACTCAATGATGGAGATTTTATCAACATTGATTTTGTTTTAAACGATTCGAAAAAAGCAGTTATTTTATGTCATGGTCTAGAAGGAGATTCCCGTAGAACTTATAATAACAGCTGCGCAGCTTATTTTCTACAGAAAGAGTTTTCTGTTTTTGCCTGGAACAACCGCACTTGTGGAGGAGAAATGAACCGCCTGCCAAGACTTTATCATCATGGTGCAGTTGATGATTTAGACGAAGTGGTTCAGTTTGTTTTGAGAAAAGGTTTTGATGATGTTTATTTGATTGGTTATTCAATGGGAGGTGTTCAGCTTTTAAATTATTTTGGCTGGACTAAAATTGATAAGCGTATAAAAGCAGGAGTTTCTATTTCTGTGCCTACACATATTGCAACAAGTGCTGCAGTACTCAAACAAGGTTTTAACAGGGTATATTTAAAGAATTTTACGATTGATATAAAAAGAAAACTAAAATATAAAGCAGCTCAGTTTCCGGATTTTATAAATCGAGATCAAATTGACAAAATTTCATCTTTTGACGAAGTTGATCATTACTTTACAGCACCTCTGCATGGTTTTGCAAGTCGTGAGGATTACTACCAGCGTGTTTCTCCCGAATTTTCTCTTAAAAACATTACCACTCCGGTTTTAATTATTAATTCTCTTGATGATCCTTTTTTAGGCGAAAGATGTTATCCAAGGGCTATTGCACAAGACAGTGAATATGTTTATCTTGAAACTCCAAAATATGGCGGACATTGTGCTTTTCCGCTTCGTGATTCTATGTATTCTTATGCAGAGAAAAGAGCCTATGACTTTTTTGAATCTCGTGAAAAAAATGCTCAGATTATCAAAGCTTAGCAATAATTATTTCAACTGTTTTTTAAACAGCAGTTTTTTAATATATAATTATTAAAGTATAGCAGTAATAGATAAATTTTGCAGAAGTTTTATCTAAATAGAAGTCTATATTTGCAGACTTAAATTTTTCTCTTTGTAGATACTACTTTAATAATTTGATAATGCATCCTAAAAATAAATCAATTTATACTCTTCAATTCATTTTGCTTTGCATGAGTTCTCTTTTGTTCTCGTCGAGTTTTAATATGATTATTCCGGAGCTTCCGAGTTATTTAAGCAGTTTGGGCGGGGCAGAATATAAAGGATTTATTATTTCGCTTTTTACACTAACAGCTGCTATATCAAGACCTTTTAGCGGTAAGCTTACAGATAAATGGGGGCGTGTTCCTGTAATGGCTGTTGGATCTGTTGTATGTTTGATTTGTGGTTTTTTGTATCCAATACTAAGTTCAGTTTCGGGATTTTTGTTTTTGCGTTTGGTTCATGGTTTTTCAACTGGATTTAAACCAACAGCAACTTCTGCTTATGTTGCAGATATTATTCCGCAGGAACGCTGGGGCGAAGCTTTAGGAATGCATGGTTTGTGTTTTAGTATTGGCGGAGCTTTAGGGCCTGCGCTGGGCGGAATGGTTGTAAATGCGTATGGAATTGATGTAATGTTTTACAGTTCTTCGTTTCTTGCTTTTTTGTCTATCGTTATTGTAATGAATATGAAAGAAACTTTAGCCGCAAAAGAAAAACTTCATAAATCGATGTTTTATATTGGAAGAAAAGATATTATTGATATTGGAGCGCTTCCTGCCGGAGTTATTACTTTTTTTTCTTATACGGCTTATGGTCTAATACTTACTTTAATTCCGGATTGGAGCGAACATCTGGGGGCAGAAAATAAAGGAGTATTTTTTACGGCGTTTACGATTGCTTCTGTTTTAGTACGATTTGGTGCTGGAAAAGTTTCTGACAGACACGGACGTACAAATGTTATACTCGCAGGATTAATTGTTACTTCTATTGCATTATTTGTAATTAGTACCGGAAATAGTATTACAGTACTTTTAACAGGAGCCGCTATTTACGGAATGGGTACAGGTATATTATCACCGGCAATTAATGCATGGACTATCGATTTGAGTAATCCGCAGCACCGTGGAAAAGCCATAGCCACAATGTATATTTCTATGGAGTTAGGAATTGGTTTGGGTGCTTTACTTGGAGGAAGTTACTATAGCGATCAAATATCCCGTATTCCTCAAATAATGAAAGTAGATATTCTGGTCTTGTTTATGGGAGTTCTGTATCTTTTATACTGGAAAAGAAAATCTGCCAATAAAAAGATACAGAACAATTAAAAACAGGATTTTCTGTTATTTTGCTAATTCTAAATGCAGAATAGGGTAAGGTTTTCCGCAGCCGTCAACATCAGAAGTAGATTTTAATTCGAAACCGAAATGGTTATAAAATGCTGCAGCTTGCGTATTGTCTTTGTTTACATCGACTTTTGTAACGCCTAAATTTTCGATTGCATGCAGCAGAAGTTTTTTTCCAATACCATTACCAATTTCATCTGCTGTTACAAAAAGCATTTCTAAACTTTCTTCGTGAGTGCCAATAAAACCAATAATTGTATGATTTTCGTTTTTTATGCAATGCAATGAAACACTTTTAAAATAAGTTGGAATAAGTTCTTTGTAAAAGTTGAAATCTTCGAGTGTCAAAAAGTGGTGTGTTGCTTTAACCGAAGATTCCCAAACCGAAATCAGATCATTGTATTCTTTTTCGTTAACCTTTTGGATCATTTTTCTTTTTTGTTTGTTTAAATTCTCTGCGAATATAAGGTTTCATGAATAAATAGATATTCTGAAAATAGATAAAACGGCGAACTTATTTTTTATTTGAAGCCCATAAAATTGCATTTTTAAAAAGAGCAGTGTAGGCTTTATTATCAAATAAATTGGGAGAATGTCCCATAAAAATATAAACATTTCGGGATGTAAAATGCTCATTTGTCCAAACAACAGGGTGATCTCCCATTTTTATTTTTGAATCCGGCTGATAAGTCGACTCATCTACAGAAGCTAAAACGTGAACAATTTTGCGCGGACTTTTGTCATAAGTGTACCATTCTTCTTTTTGTACCAGAAAATCAGCGGGAACTCCTTTCATTACAGGATGCACTTTATCTTCAACAATAACTTTTGCACTGGCAAAATCAGGTATATAGTTAACGAATCTAATACCGCCCATTAAATCAGAGAACCAATTCCAGATAGGATAACCATCAAATTCTCCTAATAAAGTTGCATGATGCAGACCTATCCAGCCTCCTTTGCCGTCATTCATATATTTTTGAAAAGCTTTCATAGATTCTTCACTCCATGTGTAAGGCGGATAATCGAGTTGTATAAAAAGACGGTATTGGTTTAAAAGAGATTCATTAATTGTCTTTGTATTTTCAATATAATCTATTGTAAAATTGTTTTCGGCCGCCAGTTTGTTCAACCAGGGTTTTGCTGCTTTAGAAAAAGCCAGATGATGTCCGCCGTTTTCATATAAAACTAAAACTTTAAATTTTGTTTTTTTCGATGCCTGACTGAAACAATTTTCGTGAAGAAAAAAACTTATGATAAATAATGCAATTGCCGTAATTGATTTTTTCATTTCGCTGCCCAAAAGATGAATGTTTAATTTCAAATTTACAATATGCTTTTCACTTTTCAATCATTAATATAGTGTCTTAATAAAGTAGTATTAAGTACAGAGTTTAAAATTTTCTTTGCAAAAATGAAATAAGCAGAAGTTTTTAAATTCATAAAAATACCGTATATTAGTATAAAAGCTTAAGAAAAGCCCTGAATTTAAATTATAAAAATGTACTTAAAATATATACTAGCATGCGTTGTTTTGTTAACAATTAAAGCAAATTCACAAATTGTAGAAGATAAAAAAAATTTCCGTGCAGCAGATTCGCTGCTCAAAGAACATAGTTTTTCTGTCCATAAGGATAATTATTTTTTAACCGGAATTCCTCTAGATGAAGATATTACGCGTAACACAGCCGATGTCAAATATCAGGTTAGTTTTAAACTCCGATTAAACTCAAAACCTTTGTGGGGCGGTTTTTTCCCTTATTTAATGTATACTCAAAAGGCTTTTTGGGATATTTATGCAAATTCAAAACCCTTTTCAGAAATTAACTTTAATCCCGGAGTAGCAATTGTTCGTCCGTTTTATTTAAAAGGAGGAAGGCTGACCTATGGAACCATTTCATTAGAACATGAATCAAACGGAAGAGATTCTATTTACTCCAGAACCTGGAATATGCTTGCTTTTTCGTTAAAATCTCAGGTTTCGCCGCGATGGACTGTTGGACTTAGAGGATGGATTCCGCTTGTTGACAAAGAAGACAATCCCGGACTTACAAAATATGTAGGCTACGGCGAAGCAAGCGCAACTTACCAGATACAACCCGGAAGATGGAGTGCAGATGTTCTTTTTAGAAAAGGAAGCGGTCTTATCAATTACGGTTCTTTACAAACACAATTAAACTGGAGACCTTATAAAGATGAAAATTATTATCTCACCTTGCAATGGTTTGTGGGATATACCGAAAGTTTAATTGACTATCAGGAACACAAAAGCATGATACGTCTTGGGTTTACTATAAAACCAGAAAATATGGGAATTTTTTAAACGGGTTATCAGCCAGCATTTAAAATTTGTTCAATAATTATTTTTTGAATTTCTTCTGGTTTTTCGGTTAAAACAGAATGTCCGGCATCTTCAAATAGAAATATTTTTTTCTTAGGTGCTTTCAGGCTTTCAAAATATTTCTCGGCAATAGTAAAATTGGTCTGAAGATCTTTTTTCCCAATAAAGAAATAAATAGGACATTTAACAGAAGGCAGTTCTTTAAAGAGATTCTGCTTTATAGCTTTATTCCATGTTGGCATCCATGTGTCGGACCAGGCTTTAAGATATTGTTTTACTGCAGTTGTATCTTTATCAGGAAAAGGCTGTCCGTCATAATTAAACATCCACTTTCGTGAATAATAGATTTGGTTGGAGTTTTCAAAAGGAATTTTAACAGTATTTAATTCTTTTTGTGCGGTTGTATTTCCTTTTTCTTTTGCATCGGCTTTGAGTTTGTCCAGCAGTATCGTCTCGCTTTTTGACTGATCAATTACCGGGCTGAATGCAATATATGCATTTAACAATTCAGGATGTTTTTCGGCCATATAAAACCCTAAAACAGTTCCCCAGGATTCGCCCACAAGATAGATTTTCTTTTTATTGAATTTTTTTAAAAGAAGCTTTACCAATTCATAAGTATCATTTTCCATCAATTCGAGAGTGATTGGAACCAACGATTTGTTTAAAGCCAGAGTTTTTCCGGCATCTCTTTGATCCCATTGCACAACTAAAAAATGATCTTGAAGTTTATTGCTGAATTTTTCTGCCTGATTCATTCTGGAACTGCCCGGACCTCCATGTAAAAAAAGAATAAGAGGGGCGTTTTGGTTTCCTTTATAAGAAATAATCTGTTTTATTTTACCAACAAATAAAGTGTCGTAATTAGTTTGGATTTGTGCAGATAGACTGCTAAGGAATACTACAATAAGAATCAGAGTAAAATGTATTTTATTTTTCATCTTTTATGCAATTAATTATGAGATCAGATTAGATTTTTAAATATTTATTTATAAAATTAACTTGATGATTATAAGTGCTTAAAGATAAAATAAAATGTTTATTATGAGGTTAATTTAATGTAGATAATAAATCTTGTCTGGTTCCTTTTTTCAAATCGATAACATCAAATCTTTTGGTTGATGAAAATGAACCAATATCGCTGTCGCTGTTAATTAAAACAGCTCCAACCAGAATAATATATTTACAATTGTATTTTGTAGCTTCAATAAGCTGCTGAATTCTTCTGTCAATAGATTCGTAGATTATTTCTGTTGCTTCAAAAAGCGGAATATCGGCTTTTAGTATTCTATCTTTTTGATTGTAAAGAATTTGTTCAATCGTATTCATTTGATAATCTATTTCGGTAATATGTCCCGGCTTAATAGCATTATCTAATAATTTATGCAAAGCTCCATGTGCGGCTCCGCAGCAGCTTGACGGTTTATGCTGTCCAAAACGATTAATTTCGCCAATAGTTCCTTCTTTAGAAATTCCAATGTGCGGTCCATAATAAATAAAAACGGCTCCGTCATCTGGAACGTGGCTGGCAAAAGCCTGCATGCCTGTTAGTCCTGTAAAAGGAAAACCGTCTAAACCTCCCATTTTAAAAGGACCCAGAAATTCATTTGCTCTTACGGGATATTGAATACTGTTTACATCATCACTGCAAATACTGTCTGCAAACATAATTTCGGCCGGTTCCAGATCGAGTTTTTCTTCTATAAAATCGATAATTTTATTTATAAAATCAATTGTTGTGAGTGCATTAGGATAGTGTTTTCTAATGATTTCTAATTTCTCTCTTTTTTTCATTTTTAGAAATTTTGAAGTTTCTGAGATCGCAGATTAAGTATTTTTCCAGAGTTTTAGGTCAAGTAAAGTTATGAAATTTAGATTGCTTACTACTGTTTTTTTGTTTTTAGTAAATCCTTTATGTCATTCTTAAAAATGCTTTCTTGAAAATGGTTTTTATGTAATGATTTGAAATCATGTGTTTTAACTTTTTTTTATTAAATTTGATAGTACAATTTCTAGCAATACCAATTATGGAAAAATTAAAACGCCCGGTTTATCTTAAAGCTGGTTCTGATGATTTTTTTAAAAAGATGCGCACAGAAGTGAACGAAACTGTTTTACAAAACTCATCATTATACCATTTTAATGTAATAAAGTCTTTAGGTCTTTTGGTTCTGTTTTTTTTATTTTATAGCTGTATTTTATTTTTTGGCAGCAATACATCCTTACTTTTTCTTTTTTATATTTTGTGTGGTTTTACCATGATTGTCCTTTTCATAAATGCCTTTCATGATGCTGCTCACGGAGCTTTGTTTAAAAAAACAAAACACAATGAATGGTTCTTGTATGTTCTGGAACTTTTTGGCAGCAATCACTGGCTTTGGATGCGCCGGCATATCAATCTCCATCATGCTTATCCCAATGTGCCAGATTGGGATATCGACATTAAACAAAGTGACATTATCAGGATTTTTCCAAACAGTCCGTTATTCGAATACCATAAATATCAGCATATTTATATGTGGTTTATTTATCCGCTTTACAGCTTAAACTGGATTTATATACGTGATTTTAAAGATTTTTTCGGCACTAAAAATAACTATGTAAAAAAAGTCGTTGAAGTAATTCCGAGAAAGCAGATTTTTATACTCTTTGCGGCAAAAATCATCAATCTGTTTTATATACTTTTTATTCCAATGCTGGTTTTAAATCAGCCTTGGTATTTGGTTTTGGCAGGCTGGTTTGCCATGCACTTATTTGGAAGTGTTTTGGGAGTCGTTGCTCTAGTTTCTACACATGTTGATGAAGATGCACATTTCCCTGTAACTGACGAAGACGGAAATCTTTCGGCTACCTGGGCAGTTCACCAAATGATTGTTACCAAAGATTTTAGCACCAACAGTAAACTGGCTAATTTTTTATACGGCGGTTTTACACATCATGTAGCACACCACCTTTTTCCGGGAGTCGGTCATACTTATTATCCTTATATAACACCTATTATAATGCGTTATGCAAAAGAATACGATCTTCCGTACACTTCATATCCTTTTTACCATGCAGTGCGTTCGCATTTTAGAATGCTGAAAAGCAAAGGCGTAAAAGAAAATATTTTAATGACGGGTGAGATTTAAGGTTCGAATCCCTCCATGGTCACAACATAAAAAAGCGATTTCATTTGAAACCGCTTTTTTTATATTTTAATATTCTAAGTTTTATTTACCTCTTTGAAACAGTAACGAAGAAAATGTTTTAACTCCGCTTCTAATGCATTCTTCATCAACTTCAAAATTGGGAGCGTGATTCATGGCTATATTTCCTTTTTCAAAATTAGAACCTCCAAGAAGGAAATACACTCCTGGGACTTTTTGCTGAAAATAAGCGAAGTCATCATTAAAATAAGGAATTTGTCCGTAGTCAGCAGTGACAAATCCTTTTCCGTAAATATTCTCCAGTGTATTTACAGAATTGCGTGTTAAATCTGGATGGTTTAAAACGGTTGGATTTTCTTTTATAAACGAAACAGAAAGCAGCTGCGAACCAAAATTATTGTCTTTAATTACCTGTTCAACAGCAGGAATAATATTTTTTACTCTGGAAGCATCGGTTTCATAGATTTCTGCATTTATACGGAATGTGTCGTTTTTAGAATAACTTCTAAAATTTTCATCGGCAATTAAGTAATCTTTGAATATGGTGTTTGGATTTCTTAATCCAATTTTAGGATCTAAAATAGATTGAATTTCCCACGGTTTACTGCCATTAATAGTTCTGACTAATGATTTACGGATTTTGGCAGACAGATCTTTTACTTCCTCCTTTGATAATACATTTTTAAACTGTATTCCTATTTCTTTTTGGTAGGCATACATTTCATTTGGTTTTACCATTATCTGTCCGGCAGGCAAAGCTGTTACATGAAGGGCATAAATTTCATCGAGTTTAAATTGTGCGAATTTTTTATTTTCAACAATCGCTTTTGCTCCTTTAAAGGTTTCTTCTTCGGGCTGAAAAATAAAATAAACCGTGCCTTGAAGTGATTTTTTGTGTTTTGCTAAAACTTCTGCAATCCCTAATGCAACTGCCAAGTGTACGTCATGTCCACAGCCATGCTGAACACCTTTTACTTTAGATTTAAAATCAGATTTATCAGGAAAATCGTTTGGCAGAGCATCCATATCAGTTCTCCATGCTATATTTTTTCCCTTTTTATCACCTTTTAAAATACCTAAAAGTCCGTAGCCGTAAATATCAGTTTCGACTTGAAGACCTAAATCCAGTAAATGTTGTTTGACAACTTCCTGAGTTCTTTTTTCTTTGCCGGCCAGTTCAGGGTTTTCATGAAAATCTCTTCTAATCTGAACAAGTTTGTCAAAGATTTTATCAGTTTCAAGCTTAATCGATTCCTGAATATTAATGTTGCTTTTTGCTTTTTGCCCGTAAAGAATTTGCTGTGTAGAAAATATCAGAATAAGTAATGCCAATAGGATTTGTTTCATTTTATGGTTTGTTAAAATGGGAGTTAATTTATTTAGAGAATATGTTTTTAGCTGAAAAGAGAACTATTTCAAAACTGGAATTTTTACAAAGCTGTCATTGTACCATTTAATTTTTAAAGGCTCTTTGGCATCGAGAATTGTTTCATCGCTGACCTCTTTTCCTGTTCCGTAATTCAATTGCGAAAAAGGATTTTTATTAACATTTAATGCAATCAATAATCGGCTTCCTTTGCTCAGCTGCCGGCTTACAAAATGCGTATTAGAAAAAGCAATTGTTTCTATTTTATTAGGTTCTAAAAGCTGTCTTTTTTCAATATCTTTTGCATAACTGACGCGTCCAATGTAGTAGGAGAGATGAAAATATTCTCCGTTTGGAGTTACTTCATACAGGGTTACGCCCAAATCCAAATCTTTTTTATTGATGCTCAGTTTAATTTCTCCCAAAAAAGAACCGTTTACAATTAAAGGTTCAGTTAGAGGCTCACTTATAAAAAAATAACCGTCATTTTTGTTGACTTCTTTTTGAATAATCGGACTAGGATAATAATTGTTATTGCTGATTTCTCTGTTAGCAAAATCAACTTCTTGTGTTAAGAATTCTTTCTTTTTGGGCTTCTTAGTATCTGCGAGACGAAAATCTTGTGAAACGGCAGAAGTCAAATAAAAGGTTAGATAGTTGTTATGCATTTTTTCAAATGAAGGAGCGCTTTTCCATTCATTTGCTCCCATGACTTCATAATTAATTTTATCTTTTAAAATTTCTGGTTTAGCGCCGTTTTTCAAAATATAATCAAACCATTCGTAAGTGATTTTTTTGATATCAAACAAAGAAACAGGATCGACTTTGTAATCGTTTAAAACAGCTTCACCGCCAATTTGAGTTCCAAAATGTCCGTAAGGTCCAATTACCAGATAAAAAGGGGTTTTCGGGCTGTATTTTTGAAGTTCTTTTAAATAATACAAACTTGAATTTTGAGAATCGTTATAATAACCGTCAAATGCTAAAACAGGAATATTAATCTGTGAAAAATCAGTTTTATAAGGCGCCATTTTCTGCCAGTAAGAGTCAAATGAAGGATGGCTTATCCATTTTTGAAACCATCTGTTTGGTTCGCCGTCTATACTGTCTAGTTTTTTGTACGCTGTTCCAGATTCCCACCATCTAAATTTTAAAGCTCTAAAACGAGGTCTGTTATTATTCGTTACTGTATCCAGATATTTATTGTTTCCTACATAAAACGCCCATTCGTAATTTGGATTTATAAAAACATTGTTTTCCATTGGCAGTCCCATTCCGGGTCTGTTTGCAACAGAAGGAACAATTGTTTTAAGTGCCGGATGCATTTTTTTGCAGGCAGCCCATTGCGTAAATCCGTTATAACTGCCGCCATACATAGCCGTTTTTCCATTGCACCATTTTTGTTTGCTGATCCAGTCTATGGCGTCGTAAACATCATTAGCTTCATCTTCATACGGATTAATCTCGTCTGGGCTGAAACGTTTTCCTCTCGAATAAACTATAATCCCGATATAGCCTTTATCTACAGATTCTTTGATCGATTTTAGGTCTCTGCCTTTATCTCTAACATAAATTGTATATTGGAGAATTACAGGCTGCGGTTCATTATCGTTCTTTTTGCGGGCAATCATGGCAGATAATATTGCTCCGTCACGCGTTTTGATAGATATGCTGTCCTGAATATCATAAGCGTTTTCCTGATCTGCCAGTTTTGCTGCTTTAGTCTGCTGTGCAGATACAGAAATTACCATGAAAAATAAACTCAGAAATAATAATGTTACTTTATGAATCATAATTACTAAGTTTTTGGGTTAAACGAATTTAATTATTATTTCTATATTTACTTTTTATGATAGACGTAAATTATAACTATATGTTACATTTTTTTAGAATATTATCTTTTTCTTTTTTGATTTTTGGGGCAGTGTCTGCCCATGCACAGCATGAAGCTTATACAGAACCTGTACAACAACAGATTGCCGATACCACTTTTGTAAATCTAAAAGATTATAGCAAAGATTTTGTGTATGATATGAAATATGCAACAGAAGATAATTTCTTAAAAGCCAAAGTATATGACTGTGCTGAATGTTTACTGCGTTTAAAAACAGTAAAAGCATTGGTTGCCGCGAACAAAGATTTTATTAAAAAAGGCTATAAAATAAAGCTTTACGATTGTTATCGTCCTTTGTCGATTCAGAAAAAAATGTGGGAAATTGTATCAAATCCAAAATATGTGGCCGATCCAAAAAAAGGCTCCATCCACAATAGAGGAGGAGCCGTTGATATTTCGCTGGTTGATATGAACGGGAAAGAATTGGATATGGGAACTGCTTTTGATTTTTTTGGACCAGAAGCCGCTCATAATTATACCAATTTTTCTAAAAAAGTTTTATCAAACCGAAAATTCTTAAAAAAGATAATGATAGAAAATGGTTTCAATTCATTTGATTCAGAATGGTGGCATTATAATTTAAAAGCAGGTTTAAAAGATAATGTTTCGAATCAAAAATGGAATTGCAATTAAATTATTCTACGCATCTAATATTTTCTATAAAGTAAGTATTGGGGTGCGTTACTTTACCGGTTAATTCAGATGTAAGATCGGCTTTTACGATATAATCTTCTATGTTCGTTAGATATTTAATTCGCATGATCGATATAGGAGATTTTTTCAGCTCTTCATAATTTTCTTTCACAAACATAAAAATACCGGTGTTAACTCTGTTATCAAAGCCTTTATCATCACGTACAAGTGTACCGCAGTTTTCCTGGTTGATATGCATTAAAGTAACAATTTTTCCATTCTCTAATTGTAAAAAGATTTTAGAGTTTTTATCGAAACAATTTGCCTTTATGAAATCTTTGCTTTTTTGAATGTTTTGTAAATTTAAAGTTGGCAGACCATCAGTTTGTGCCAGAGAAAAGAAAATATAATTGAAGCTTCCTCCAAAATACTTTTCACTCATTAAGTATTCGTTTGTTACTTTATAAGATCCAATAGAGTCATTTACGTTTACACTGTATTCACATGGTTTTTGAGCAAATGCGGCGAAGGTTAATAAAAAAAGTGTTAGTGTAATTAGTTGTTTCATTTCTAGTTTATTTTTCTGCAAATTAAAACTATTTTGTTATCATTTTTATCAGTTGTAAAAAAACAATAAAAATTTCCTCCATTTTTTATTTTCCACTTCTTTCTGATGTTCTCTACTGTTTCCGGAAAATTACGTGTTGTAACATTTGCCTGTTTATTTAAGAGCTCATTTTTCATGTCATTTTTATTGTAAGAAATGACTTTTTCGATCTCAAAACTTCTTCCAGGAAAATCAATTAAATCGTCTGAAGTATATAAATGCGAATGTTTATGAAGTTTGTTTATTTTGAAAGATGTACTGACTTCATCAAAACCGCCCGATTTCATAATAGCCGAGTTAGGTTCGTAAAGGTATTTTTGAGGAAGATTGTACGATGGAAATTGACCTTTGGCACCTAAAACAAATTCAAAAGTTTCTATTTTGTCTTTTACAATATTAGCCGTTTTTAATGTAATTTCTCCTGAATAATTTTTGTGAATTTCAAAAAGCAGTTCCTTTACTTCATTTTCAAGCGCTATAATATGAATGTTTTTCACTGATTTTAATTCAGATAAACCTGCAGAAATATCGAGTAAAGGAGCAGTTTTAATTAAAATAGAATCGCTTTTTTCAAAATAAAAATCTAAAGATTCCGGTACATTTGGCAGACAGTCTTTGAGCATAAAAACCTTGCCTTTTGCATCATTTCTTCGCGATGGATCAATATAAATCCAGTCCCATTTTTGGTTGAGGTTATTTAAAACATTTGCCGAATCATCTGCATAAAAATGGGAGTTCTTAACGTGTAACTGCTCAAAATTATGACTGACAATAGCTGATAAATCTTCGTTTATTTCGCAATGCGCAATAGATATAAATCGTTGAGAAAAATAATAGTCATCAACTCCAAAACCACCGGTTAGGTCAATTAAAGTTTCACCTTCGATTAAAGAAGCTTTGTAAGTAGCTGTTTTTTCTGATGAGGTTTGTTCAACAGAAATTTTGCTGGGATAGATAATATCTTTGGCAGAAAACCAGGTTGGTAACTTGTCCTTTGCTTTAGTTCTTGCTTCAATCTGGTTTAAAATCGAAATCCATTCCACATCTGGAAACGGGTTTTTCTGCAGCGCCAATTTTGTTAAATCTGCACCAGTATTCTGAATTATAAATTCCTGAATCTCTGGATGCAAAATAGGATTATTCAAAGCTAAATTCTTTCGGTTAATACAGATACAATCTTGTTGTTAGGAAAAAATTCTTTTAAAATTACCTTAATCATTGTAAAAGCCGGAACTGCAATGATCATCCCGACAATTCCAAATGTAATACCGCTGATTAAGATAATTAGGAATATTTCTAACGGGTGCGAATTTACGCTTTTTGATGAAATTATCGGCTGGCTTATATTATTGTCAATTGCCTGAACGACTAAAAAGCCTATAACAACATAAATGGTCTTAGGCAGAATTTCTGATTGAAAATCCTGTCCAATCATACTAATCATGGTTAAAATAGCTGCCAAAGTAGTTCCAATAATAGGACCTAAATAAGGTATAATATTTAGTATGGCACATAAAAAAGCAATTACAAATGCGTTTTTGTTTCCAAAGATTAATAACACAATCAGATACAGAATAAATACAACGATTAACTGCAATAATAAACCAATAAAATAGCGGGTTAGTAAGTGGTTGATTTTTGTTATAGAATTTAAAATTTTATCTTCATTAGAATCTGGAAGTATTCTTCTGGCCTGATCTTTAAAAATAGTCTGGTCTTTTATAAAAAAGAAAGTAATAAAAAATACCGATACCAATCCCATTCCCATATCGGCCATAAAATTGATAATCGAATTGATAAATCTGGTGAAATAACTAAAATCTAATACCGAAGTTAGTTTAGAATCTTTAATAACTTTATTTAAATCAATATGCTGAATATTAAAATATTCTTCTAGATGTTTTTCTGTCTCCATAAATTTAGTCTGAAGATGTGCCGTATCTAATAAAGCCAGATTATTTGCCTGAGAAATAATTAATGGCACAAACAGCAGAATAAAGCCTACAATAAGAAATATAAAAAAGATAATTGTAGTTGCAGCGGCCATTGAATTGCTGAATTTTAGTTTATTTTTTAAAAATAAAACCAGCGGATTTGCAATTAAACACAATATCAGGGAAACACATAAATAAACAATTACGGTTTGAATTTCATATAAGAAGTATAAAACGATACCTATTACTAAGATTGTTGCCAATGCTCGTAAGATTCCGTTAGAAATAGTTTTTGACGTTATCATATTTAAAATTTAGAATATAAATATAGGAAAAAGCTTTTATAATTCTAGTGTTTCGGGCGTTCTAAAAATAATTAATAAAAAAAAAGCGGGATGATTTCATCCCGCTTTTAATTAGATTTTTTTTATTAAGGTTGTGCAAAAGAATTTCTTGCACCTCCACTTGTAAAAATAGCCGCAATTCTATTTTTTTGTCCGTTAGAGAACATGTACATTCCAGCATCATCCGTATAATCCATGTAGTTCATTGTCATTTCTACAGGAGTTCCAGAACAAGTACTGTAGTGTGGATATGCAGGTACACCATAGTTTGCTGCATTATGAGTTGGAGTATCAGCAACTAAATCGCTTCCGCAAGTTGCATCTCCCCAAATGTGACGTAAATTCAGCCAGTGTCCCACTTCGTGAGTACCAGTTCTTCCTAAGTTATATGGAGCATTTGCAGCACCTGATAATCCGAAATATTTTGGATCAATTACAACTCCATCTGTAGCAGAAGCTCCACCAGGAAATTGTGCATAACCTAAAATTCCGCCTCCAATTGTGCAAGACCATAAGTTAAGTTTTGTTGTTGGAGAAGTTGGAGCTAAACCGCCCTGAGCCGTTTTTTTCATGGCATCATTTGTTCCCCAAGAGGTTTTTGTTGTTGATTTTCTGATAATTTGATCTAATACAAATGTAATTCCAACGTTTGCTTTTACACCAGCAAATAATGCAGGAACACTATTGTAGTCTGAGTTTAATGCATTAAAATCTTTGTTTAAAACATCAATTTGAGATTGAATTTGTGCAGCTGAAATATTTTCTGCAGTTGTTCTATAAAGAACGTTTACTACAACAGGAATTTCGATTTTTCCATTTACAAGTTTACCTGTAAGTAAAGCTTTGTTTGTGTAAGCTTCAATTTCGTTCATTCTGATTGCTAATGTTGGATCAGCTTTTAATTGAGCTTCTAAAACATCCTGACTTGCGCAAGTACGAAGAGTTGGCTGTGCAGCTGCTTCAGAATTTGTTCCTTCAGCCTGATCATTTTGACATGAAAACAGCACTAATGCTGTAATTGCGGTAATAATAAGTTTTTTCATAAATTCTAGGGGTTTTTGTTATAAAATAATAGTTTTGGTTAACCAGATCGCAATTTTATAACAAATACTATTTGTAGCCAAATTTTTATACAGATTTATTTGTGAGAATTTTACAATCCCTTGTATAATCTAGTTCTTACAAAAAAGTTAAAAATATTTTTAAGATGCTTTTTCTTACTTATTAATTTTTTTATTGCATTTTAACGTTGTTATTTGCTTTTTGTCGAGGTTTTGAAAGTTTGTTTATATAATTATTCGAAAATCGAACCCATTATTCTATAAAATTTAACAAAAAATTACAAAGAAGTAATCTCATACAAAGCAATGCTGGCAGCTTGTACTACATTCATGCTTGAGTTTTTTCCAAACATATTAATGTGAACAATTTGATGTGAAATTTTTAATAGTTCTTCTGAAATTCCGGCAATTTCACTTCCTATCAAAAGTGCCGTTTTTTTATCCTTTGGAATTAGAACTTCTTTCAGAGGTTTACTGTTGCTTGTAATTTCTAAAGCAATGATTTCGAAGTTGTTTTCTTGAAGATAAGCAGTTAATTCTGTTGTTTCTTCAATAATTTGATGCGGTACATGGAGATGTGTACTGCGTGAAGTTTTGTTGATTTTTCTTGGCGTAAGCGGAATGTCTTTTCCTAAAAATATAATATTTTCTACACCAAAAGCTTCTGAAATTCTAAAAAGCGAACCAATATTCTGCTGAAAATAAATATGATCGCAAACCAAAGTTATTGGAAATGTTTTTCTCTCAAATTGATTTTCTTCGTGAGTCAGCTGCATTTTTTTAGTGAAAAGTAATTAGTGAAAAGTAATTAGTGGTGACTTAGAATCTAAATAATTTTCTTTTTTAATTTGATGAATTACTAGTTACTAATCACTTTTAACTACTCACTAATTAGTGAAAATATAGTTAATAATATTAGCGCCCATTTTTAAGGCTTTATCGCGAACATTTGCCGGATCGTTGTGTACTTCGGCATCTTCCCAGCCATCGCCTAAGTCGCATTCATAGGTGTATAGCAAAACCAGTTTGTTTTCTACAAAAATTCCAAAAGCCTGCGGACGGGTTCCGTCGTGCTCGTGAATTTTAGGCAATCCGTTAGGAAAAGGAAAAGGTTTTTGAAAAATAGGATGACTGGCAGGAATTTCGACCAGGTTATTATTTGGGAATATCTTTTTGATTTCTTTTCGAATGTATTGATCCATTCCGTAATTATCATCAATATGAAGAAAACCGCCTCCGTTTAAATAATTTCTCAAATTCGAAATATCAGAATCGCTGAAAACGACATTTCCGTGTCCCGTCATGTGTACAAACGGATACGAAAGCAAATCAGGATTGCTTGGCTCAACTGTAGAAGGTTTTGCTTTTATTCTGGTATTGATAGTCGAATTGCAAAAACGAATTAAGTTCGGCAGTGAAGTTGGATTTGCATACCAATCGCCTCCGCCGCTGTATTTTAATAATGCAATTTCTTGTGAAAAAGAAGTGATTGAAAAAAGTAAAAGCAAATAAAATATTTTTTTCATAGAATTGTAATTTGTCTACTCGTTTTGTTTTTCACAAAACCCTCGGAATTTATTAAACTTCATTAAAAAATACAACACTATGGCAGGCCACAACTGCGGCAGTTTCTGTACGCAGACGAGTATTTCCTAATGTTACCGGTTTATAGTTGTTTTCAAGAGCCAATGCAATTTCTTTTTCAGAAAAATCACCTTCGGGACCAATTAATAAGGTTACGTTTTCGTTTGATTTTAAAGATTCTTTCAAAGATTTTTTATCGGTTTCTTCGCAGTGCGCAATAAACTGCAAGCCTTGATTTTTTTGCTTGATAAATTCTTTAAACGAAACAGCATCGTTTAATTTTGGAAGAAACATTTCATTAGATTGTTTCATTGCCGATAAAACTATTTTTTCAAAACGCTCTAAATTAATCACTTTTCTTTCAGAACGATCGCAGATAATTGGTGTAATTTCCTGAATGCCTATTTCTGTAGCTTTTTCTAAAAACCACTCAAAACGGTCATTCATTTTAGTAGGCGCAACAGCAAGGTGCAGACGAAATTTTGGTTCTGGAGATTTTTTTATTGAAAGAACGCTCACGATACATTTGTTATCAGATGCCAGCGTAATTTCGGTTTCAAACAATAATCCCTGACCATTTGTAACGTGAAGAATATCTGAATCTTTCTTGCGTAAAACTTTTATAATGTGTTTGCTTTCTTCTTTATCAAAAGAAAAACTTTCGGTTGTTTCGTCTATATCCGGATTGTAAAATAACTGCATAATTAAAACTGAATTCGTGCTTTAGAAACTACTGAAGAATCTTCAAAACGTTTTGATAAATATTTTTGGTAGCCTACAATTCCTATCATTGCGGCATTATCTGTAGTGTATTCAAATTTTGGAATAAAAGTTTTCCAGCCGTATTTGGCTTCACTTTCTTTTAAAGTAGTCCTGATTCCTGAATTTGCAGAAACCCCGCCGCCAATAGCGATTTGTTTAATTCCGGTTTCTTTTACAGCCAGTTTTAATTTATCCATCAAAATTTCGATAATCGTATGCTGAATTGAAGCACAGATATCGTTTAGGTTTTCTTCGATGAAATTTGGATTTTCCTGTTTGTTTTTTTGAATGAAATATAAAATAGCTGTTTTTAGTCCGGAAAAACTAAAATCCAATCCCGGAACTTTTGGTTTCGTAAAAGTAAAAGCTTTTGGGTTTCCTTCTTTGGCATATTTATCAATTAAAGGCCCGCCCGGATAAGGAAGTCCTAATATTTTTGCACTTTTATCAAAAGCTTCTCCAACCGCGTCATCTGTAGTTTCTCCAATAATTTCCATGTCAAAAAAACTGTTCACTTTTACAATCTGCGTATGTCCGCCACTAATTGTTAAAGCTAAAAAAGGAAATTCTGGTTTATCGTATCCTTCTTCGTCAATAAAATGCGCTAAAATATGGGCATGCATGTGATTTACAGCGATTAACGGAATATTTAAAGCCAATGATAACGATTTACCAAAAGAACTTCCTACCAAAAGTGATCCCATTAGGCCGGGACCTTGTGTAAAGGCAATGGCAGATAGCTGTTCTTTTTGTACATTTGCTTTGCGAAGTGCAGCATCGATTACAGGAACTATGTTTTGCTGGTGTGCTCTCGAAGCTAATTCAGGAACTACACCGCCGTATTGATTGTGAATTAACTGATTGGCTACAACATTTGAGAGTACTTTGTCGTTATGTAAAACCGCGGCAGCAGTATCGTCGCATGAACTTTCGATGGCAAGAATAAAAACCTCTGAATTTTGCATATAAAGGCACGAATTTTGGATTATATTTGACAAATCAAATTTTGAAATTTCTTTGATTGAAGCAGATGCCAAAATTAAAGAATTTTTATCAAAACAGCCGTCCTTTGTCTGTTCAAATTAAATTAATACAAAAACAATAATAATAGCGTTATCAAAAGAGTAAAGAAAATAGTATCCAGAACCCTGATTGGCTTAATTTTACTTTTGCTGATACTTGCTATCACTCTGTCTCTGCCTGTCGTACAGACAAAAATTGCTAAATATATTACCGAAACTCTTAATAAAGATTTTAAAACCAACATTAGTATTGATAAAGCGGCAATAAATATTTTTGGCGGCGTAAAACTAAAGAAAGTACTTATTTTAGACCATCATAAAAAAACTTTAATATATTCTGACCTTATAAATACTGATATTTTAAGTATTAAAAGAGCAATCGATGGAGACTTAATTTTTGGTGATATTCGTTTAACAGGTTTAATTTTTAATCTTAAAACTTATAAAGGCGAAGACGAAAACAATATCAATAAGTTTATAAAATTGTTTGAAACCGAAAAGCAGGTAAAAACAAAATCGACTAAACATTTCCTTTTAACAGCCAGAAACGCATACATTACCAACGGAAATTTCTCTGTTGTTGATGAAAATAAGCATACACCAAAATTTCTGGATTTTACAAAGCTAAATGCCTATATCAGCGATTTTAAATTGTATGGTTCAGATGTAAATACTAACATTCACAGATTTTCATTTTTAGATCACAGAGGTTTGTATGTTTCTAATTTTGCCGGAAAATTCAGTTATACCAAAAAACAGATTAAAGTCGAAAACCTTGCCATAAAAACCAAGAGATCATGGATTTATGGAAAAGCAATTTTAAACTATAAGGTTAAAGATTTTCTTGATTTTACAGATAAAGTTCGTTTTGATGTAGCATTAGATTCGTCTTCTATAGCTTCAAACGATATTCGTTATTTTTATGACGGACTGGGTAAAAACCAGCATTTTAAAGTTAAAACCAAGATTAAAGGACCTTTAAATGATTTGAACCTTAATCATTTAAGGCTGAGCGATGCAAATGGTTCCAAAATCTTTGGAAATATCAACTTTAAAAATCTTTTGGGTACAAAAGAACAAAAGTTCTCGATGGACGGAAAGTTTGATAAATTAATTGCCAGCTATGATAATCTGGTTTTTATACTTCCGGGTATTTTAGGCAAAAGCCTTCCAAAAGAGCTGAAAAGAATTGGTAAATTTAATATCACCGGGAAAGCAAAAGTCTCAACAACAGCTTTAGAAACCGATTTTAAAATGGCTACTGATTTAGGAAACGGTAAGGTCAATCTTCATATGAATAATATGGATTTTATCGATAAAGCTTCTTATTCAGGTAATATTGTTTTGGATAATTTTAACATCGGCGCTTTATTAGGCCGGAAAGACGTTGGCCGAACGACCTTAAATTTAGATGTTGACGGTGTTGGTTTTACCGAAAAATATTTGAATACAATTGTTAAAGGTGATATTAATAAATTAGACTATAATAAATACAGATACAGTAATATTGTTGTAAACGGAAACTTCAAGCTTCCTTATTACAAAGGCCAGCTTTCAATTAATGACCCAAATTTGAATTTGACTTTTGACGGATTAGTAGATTTAAGTAAACGTGAAAGCCGTTATGATTTTCATATAAATGTAGAAAATTCAGATTTACAAAAATTAAGATTCGTAAACGATTCGATTTCTCATTTTAAAGGTGATGCAGTAGTTCAGGTAAGCGGAAATTCTATCGAAAATCTTCAAGGAAACATTATTATTAAAGATGCAGAATATCAAAATCCACAGGCGACTTACGTTTTTGATGACGTAACAATAAGTTCCAATTTTGATGCTGACAGACTAAGAACCATAACGATTAATTCAGCAGATATTGTTGAAGGAAGAATTGTGGGTAAATTTCAATTTGCACAGCTGGATAAACTGGTTATGAATTCTGTGGGAAGTTTGTATACCAACTATAAACCTTATAAAGTTAAAAAAGGACAATTCCTGCGTTTTAATTTCCATGTATATAATAAGGTAGTAGAAATGCTGTATCCGGATTTAAAAATTGATTCCAGTACAGTGGTCCGCGGTAAAATTGATGCAGACCTGCAGGAATTTAAATTTGGTTTCAGATCCAAACAAATTACTGCGGCCAAAAATACTTTTGATAATATCAGAATCAGCATAGATAATAAAAACCCGCTTTATAATGCATTCGTTGAACTCGATAGTATTAAAACGCCTTATTATAAAATCCGCGATTTCAATTTAATTAATGTAACATCAAAAGATACTTTATTTGTTCGTTCTGAGTTTAAAGGTGGAGATAAAGGACAGGATTATTTTAATCTCGATTTATATCACACTATCGACAAAAAGAAAAATAATATTGTCGGAATCAAGAAATCTGAAATGAAGTTTAAAGACTATTTATGGTATTTAAATGAAGACGCCGCAAAGGATAATCAGATCGTTTTTGATCAGTATTTTAAAAACTTTACCATTGACAATATAGTTTTATCTCACGAAAACCAGAAAATTGATTTAAACGGGATAATTAAAGGAAAGGATTATAAGGATATTGTCCTCAATTTTGAAGACGTAGACATAAATAAAATTACACCGTATAATTCGAAGTTTGTTTTTAACGGAAATCTAAACGGAAACGTAAATTATAAGCAGAATAAAGATGTTTATCAGCCGACAGCCAGTATTGTCGTCGATCATCTTAATATGAATAAAGTTGATTTAGGTACCCTGAATTTTGATATTTCGGGAGATCAGACTTTTAGAAAATTTACCGTAAATTCTTCTATCGTAAATGGTTTTGCAGAATCGTTTAGGGCAAATGGTACTTTTAATATTGAGAATAAGGAAACTTTTATGGACTTGAGTCTTAAACTCGAAGGATTTAATCTTGCGACTTTAGGAACTATAGGAGGAGATGTTTTATCGAATATTAGAGGTTCTGTTTCAGGAAATGCAGCAGTTGTGGGTAATTTGAAAAAACCTGAAATCAACGGACGTTTGTATGTAGAAAAAGCCGGAATGACAATTCCGTACCTAAATACGGATTACGAATTGAGTGACAGAACGGTTATTGATTTAACAGATGAGAAATTTTTGTTTAGAAATAATCAGTTAACAGATACTAAATATAAAACAAAAGGACTGCTTAACGGAACAATCGAGCATCATAATTTTGGCGACTGGAAATTAGATTTAACCATAACTTCTAAACGTTTATTAGCACTTGATACAAAAGATAGTGAAGATGCTGCTTATTTTGGTACAGCTTTTATAAACGGAACTGCAAGTATAAAAGGACCAACAGAAAGTTTATTTATTAAAGTTGATGCAAAATCTGAAAAAGGAACCGAAGTCAAGATTCCTATAAATAATGTACAAAGTGTGGGAGAAAGCAGCTGGATACATTTTGTAACACCAAAAGAAAAATACAATCTGCAAAAAGGAATTGTTGAAAGAACCAGAAACTATAATGGTCTGGAGCTGGAATTTGATTTTGATATTACGCCGGATGCCGAAGTAGAAGTTATCCTTGACAGAAATTCCGGTCACGGTATGAAAGGAAAAGGATACGGATCGCTGTTATTTAAGATTAATACACTGGGTAAATTTAATATGTGGGGGGATTTCCAGGCATACGAAGGAACTTATAACTTTAAATACGGAGGTTTAATCGATAAAAAATTCGCAGTTAAAAAAGGTGGTTCTATTATTTGGGAAGGAAACCCGATGAAAGCACAGCTGAATTTAGAAGCCGTTTACAAAACATCGGCAAATCCTGCCGTATTGCTGGATAATTCTTCTTTCAATAAAAAAGTACCTGTAGAAGTTGTAATTGGTTTAAGAGGAGATTTAACGAGCCCTGAACCTAATTTTGATATTCAGTTTCCATCGGTAAGCAATGTGTTGAAATCTGAAATACAATATAAGTTAGATGATAAAGACGTTCGTCAAACGCAGGCTTTGTATTTATTATCTACAGGTTCATTTATGAGTCAGGACGGATTTAACCAAAGCGATTTATCAGGAACATTTGCAGAAACTGCTGCAAGTTTATTAGGAGGAATCATCAAATCAGATAACGACCTTATTAATATTGACCTGAATTTTATTTCTGCCGACAGAAGATTAGGTCAGGAAGCCGACGGACAATTTGTAGCCAATATTTCATCGCAGATTAACGAAAGAATTTCGATTAATGGTAAAGTAGGGGTTCCGGTAGGAGGAGTAAACGAATCTGCTATTGTGGGTGACATTGAAATACTATATCGTGTAAATGAAGACGGATCAATGAACCTTCGATTATTCAATAAAGAAAATGATATTAATTATATAGGACAAGGAATTGGTTATACACAGGGAGTTGGTATTTCTTATGAAGTCGATTTTGATACTTTCAGCGAACTGGTGAATAAATTATTTAAAAGCCATAAACTCGAGAAAGCGATTAAAAAATCAGATGACTTTCAGGATTCAAATCTAAATCCGGATTATCTGAATTTTAAAAGCGCTAAAGAGGCAGAAAAAGACAAAAAGAAACCTGAAAAAGAAGAAGAGAAAAAGCCAAAACCGCAAAACAATAATGAAGGCTTAATTCCTGACAATGATTTTTAGATAATTTGTTAAAAAGAGTATAAAAAAACCATTCGAAACAACGAATGGTTTTTTTATGCTTAAATTTATAGTTTTTGTAAGTTTTTTCTAAAAAGCTCTAAGTGAGATTTTTATAACACTTCTTTTGGGTATTGTTAATTTTAAAGAATTAATTAAAAAACGCCCTATTTATTATTTTAAATGAAATTTTTGGTATCAAAAAACTTATTAACGAAAACGTTTGAATTTAACAGATTTTATTAAATTATAATAAATATAACCGCAGAAGTGGTGAATGTTTGCTAAATTTACAACTTTAATACTTAAATAATGTCAAAAACAATAAAAAAAGTAGGTGTTCTTACCTCAGGAGGAGACTCACCGGGAATGAATGCTGCAATACGATCAGTTGTTCGAACATGTGCTTATCATAATATAGAATGCATAGGAATTTATAGAGGGTATCAAGGAATGATCGAAGGTGATTTTAAAGAAATGGGCCCTCGAAGCGTTAATAATATTGTAAATAAAGGAGGAACGATCCTGAAATCGGCTCGTTCTGTAGACTTTAGAACCCCGGAAGGCCGTAAAAAAGCTCACGAAAATCTTCTTAAAGCCGGAATTGATGCTTTAGTTGTTATTGGAGGAGACGGAAGTTTTACCGGAGGTTTAATTTTTAACTCAGAATATGATTTTCCTGTAATGGGAATTCCAGGTACAATTGATAATGATATTTATGGTACAAGCTTTACTTTAGGTTATGACACTGCTTTAAATACTGTTGTTGACTGTATAGATAAAATTAGAGATACTGCAAGTTCACATAACCGTTTATTCTTTGTAGAGGTTATGGGTAGAGATGCAGGTCACATCGCACTTAATGCCGGAATTGGAGCAGGTGCAGAAGAAATCCTTATTCCTGAAGAAGATTTAGGTCTTGACAGATTGTTAGACTCTCTTCAAAAAAGTAAAGCTTCAGGAAAATCATCAAGTATAGTAGTTATTGCCGAAGGTGATAAAATTGGTAAAAACGTATTCGAATTAAAAGATTATGTTGAAGCTAATTTACCTGAATACGACGTAAGAGTATCTGTTTTAGGACACATGCAGCGTGGTGGTTCGCCATCTTGTTTTGACCGTGTTCTGGCAAGTCGTCTTGGTGTAAAAGCAGTTGAGTCTTTAATTGAAGGAAAATCAAACTACATGGTTGGTCTTAAGGAAGATAAAGTTGTTTTAACTCCGCTGGAGCAGGCAATTAAAGGTAAATCTGAAATTGATAGAGAATTATTGAGAGTGTCAGACATTATGTCTACATAATTATAAAGATAAAAGTTTAAAAGAGAAGAAGTTTATTGTGAGGAAATTAGACTTTGAATTAATATAATAAAAACAAAAGCAAAAATTTAGTAAAATGTCAAAAGTAAAATTAGGAATAAACGGATTTGGACGTATCGGAAGAATCGTTTTTAGAGAGTCTTTCAATAGAGATAATGTAGAAGTTGTAGCGATCAACGATTTATTAGACGTAGATCACTTAGCTTACTTATTAAAATATGATTCAGTTCACGGTCGTTTCAACGGAACTGTTGAAGTTAAAGAAGGAAAATTGTATGTAAACGGAAGAAACATCCGTATCACTGCAGAAAGAAATCCTGCTGACTTAAAATGGAACGAAGTTGATGTTGATGTAGTAGCAGAATGTACTGGTATCTTCACAACTATCGAAACTGCAAGCGAGCACTTAAAAGGAGGAGCTAAAAAAGTTATCATTTCTGCTCCATCTGCTGATGCTCCAATGTTTGTAATGGGAGTTAACCACGAAACTGCAAAAGCTTCTGATTTAGTTGTTTCTAACGCTTCTTGTACTACAAACTGTTTAGCTCCTTTAGCTAAAGTTATCCACGATAATTTCGAAATCGTTGAAGGTTTAATGACAACTGTTCACGCAACTACTTCAACTCAAATGACTGCTGACGGACCTTCTAGAAAAGACTGGAGAGGTGGACGTGCAGCTGCAATCAACATCATTCCTTCTTCAACAGGTGCTGCTAAAGCGGTTGGAAAAGTTATCCCATCTTTAAATGGAAAATTAACTGGAATGTCTTTCCGTGTACCTACTGCTGACGTTTCTGTTGTAGATTTAACTGTAAAAGTTGCTAAAGAAACTACATACGAAGAAATCTTAGCTGTATTGAAAAAAGCTTCAGAAAACGAAATGAAAGGTATCTTAGGATATACTGAAGATGCAGTTGTTTCTCAAGACTTTATTTCTGATAAAAGAACTTCAATCGTTGATGCTGGTGCAGGAATCGGATTAAATTCTACTTTCTTCAAATTAGTATCTTGGTATGACAATGAGTACGGATACTCAAGCAAATTAATTGATTTGTCTGTGCATATCGCAGGTTTAAAATAATATTATATATTTTTGCAAAATCCCGTTATCATCAAAGTAACGGGATTTTCTTATTTTGTTACGTCTTTAATTAATGTAAAAACTACACTTATTGAGGAAAAACTAAACCAAAAACAAAAAATAAAATGAAATTAATAGTTGATAGTGGGTCTACTAAAGCAGATTGGATTGCAATTGATGATAACGGAAAAGTATTGTTCACCACACAAACATTAGGATTAAATCCTGAAATTCTGGACGGGCCGGAAATTATCTCAAGATTAAACGACCGTTTCGATATTTTACAAAACAAAAAAAATGCAACACATTTGTTCTTTTATGGAGCAGGTTGTGGAACAGACAGAATGAAAGAAGCCTTAAAACAAATCTTTCAGGAGTATTTTACTAACGCTATTGTTGATGTTCAGGAAGATACTTATGCTGCTGTTTATGCTACAACTCCAAAAGGAGAAGAAGCAATCGTATCTATCTTAGGAACTGGGTCTAACTGCAGTTATTTTGATGGAAAAGTATTGCACCAAAAAGTTCAGTCATTAGGCTATATCGTAATGGATGACTGCAGCGGAAACGTTTTTGGAAAAGAACTAATTAGAAAATACTATTTTAATAAAATGCCAAAAGAATTAGCTGTTGAACTTGAAAAAGAGTACGACGTTGATCCGGATTTTATTAAAAACAAATTATATAAAGAGCCAAACCCAAATGCTTATTTAGCAACTTTTGCTAAGTTTTTAATTAAACATAAAGACACTGAATTCTGCAGAAAAATTATTTTCAAAGGAATGAAATCTTTCGTTAAAAACTATATCAAACAGTTTGACAACTGTAAAGAAGTTCCAGTACATTTTGTTGGTTCTATTGCGTTTTATTTAAAAGATGAATTGCAGGAAACTTTTGATAAATACGAGCTTAAATTAGGAAATGTATTAAGAAGACCTATTGACGGTTTAATTGCTTACCATGTCGCTAATCAATAGTTCTGGGTTTATGGAAATTGCAATTATCGCACACGACGGTAAAAAAGCTGATTTGATTGATTTTTTGATTAAAAATGAAGCTGTGCTTCATAATGAAAAAATCAGACTTATTGGTACCGGAACAACTGGAGGAAAAGCCGAAGCAGCGGGATTTAAAACGCAGAGAATGCTTTCAGGGCCTTTAGGAGGTGATGCGCAGATTGCTGGAAGAGTTGCAGAAGGAATTACACAAATGGTTTTCTTTTTTAAAGATCCATTATCCAGTCATCCTCATGAAGCAGATATTAATATGCTGATTCGTGTTTGTGACGTACATAATGTGCCGCTGGCAACAAATGAAGCAACGGCACAATTATTATTAGATGCTATTGCACAGCAATTATAGAAATCTCAACATTTACATTTTTTGGCAGACATGCCACTTGAACCGTTTCACGTGCTGGAGCGGTTTTTTCGTTAAAATACGAACCGTAAATAGTGTTTATAGCACCAAAATTGTTCATATCCATAATAAAGATAGTAGCTTTAACTACATTCTCAAAAGTCATATTCGCAGCTTCAAGAATAGCAGCAATATTTTCCATTACCTGAGTCGTTTCGTTGTTGATAGTATCGGTAACTAATTCTCCTGTAGCCGGATTAATTGCAATCTGGCCAGAAGCATACAATGTGTTTCCTGATAAAACGGCTTGATTATAAGGACCAATAGGAGCCGGAGCCTTTTCTGTAAAGATTATTTTTTTCATGATAAAATTATTTTAAGTCGATGAATTATCGATTTATAGTGCTTCGTTTGTTCCATTTAATGTCACTAAGCATACCAGATTTAATTCCTATGAAGAAGTTCCAGTTTGAACTTGTTCCCATAGGCTGCCAGTTAAATGCCATTCTCCAGCTTAATAAGTCTCTTTCAAAACGGAACTGAGTAAAAGTAACACCCTTTTGAACAAAGTCAAAACCAGTAGAAACCCCGCCTTTCCATTTAGGAGTAATATCCATATTGGCAGAAATCATAATTGAGTTTCCGGTTATTTTATTCTCGCGGTTTGCATTAGAGTAGGTAAGAGAATATGCCATTGTCATGTCCCACGGCAGTTTTGAACTGAAAAATTCAGTTATAACATCTTCTTCGCGATCTGGATCGTTTGCAAACTGGCTGTTTCGGCTGTCATTTAAATCAGTGTTGGTCCCGAATAAGTCGTCATTACGACCACCATTTCGCTGACTCTGGGTGTTTTTTTCCTTTCCGGTTCCTTTGTTCGAAAACGAGTAATTCATTGTTATGTTGGCACTCGTCATTCTAAATAAACTTCCGCCATTTTCAATGTTGTACATGTTTATCACATTTCCGGCATTGTCAATAGCATAAGGATTTAAAACAGCTCCAAAATTGACATTCATTTTATTTTCAAAAAACTGAGTTCCACCGCTTACGATAATTGGCTGCCAGGCTAAAGTTTCTTTTCCGTTGGCATTAAAATTATAGCTCGTGCTGAAGTTTAAATTGTTCAGCAGCATAATTTTTTTAGGTTCAGTTTTTGTACTGTCGCTGTCTCTTACTTTAGCTTCAAAAGTGTTACTTAATGAGAAACCTACAATGTTAGAGTTTTCTTTACCAGGAGCGCCATAAATACCGTTTTCGAACCTCGTATATTCATCTGTTGAAATTCTTCCCGCAGCATCTACAGTATAATGATCGTAATACCTTTCAAAACTTGGAGTATAAGAGTATGTAATACTCGGTCTCATGACGTGGCGGATAGATTGTATTTTTTTGTCAGTTCCAAAATTAAAAGTACCATAAATGGTAGTTCCTAAATTGGTGCTGAAATTATAAGTTCTAAATGCATCAAAACCATTTACGGTTGTGCTGGCTACTTGGCCTTTGCTGGCATCATAATTTTTATCAATCGTTTTGGTAACCCATGTTTCCTGATAATTTGTAGATGCTCCGGCACTAAAATATTTGAAAATTTTAAAGTTGGTGCTGATAGGAATACTGTGCTGCATACCAATTTGAGCATCTCTAAACATCTGCGGTTTAAAAAATAATGAATCGGTTGTTTTAAAGTTATTCTTACCTGTTACATTATACTGCAGGTTGATGTTTTTAAAGAAACCTTTTTTAACGCCGTTTTCACCCACAAAAGGATAAATACGGTCAATACTACCCTGGAAATTAGGAAGCGTCATTAAAATCTCTTCTGTCTGCGTATTTTGCTGGTGTGTGGCAGAAAGAGAGATTCGCGATCCCGGAATAGTATTAAAGGTTTTATTGTATGAAATAGACGAACTCAAAGTATTATTTAAGTTCGATCCAATATTAGCCTGATTTATAGATCGCTTAAAGTACTTACTACTACCCATATTCACAGAAGCTGAAAAAGTCGAGTTAGGGTTTGATTTAGTATCTTTAGAGTGCGACCACTGAATGTTGTAAATGTTTTGCTTTGAATAATCAGGATAACCTCTTTCGCTGTTTATCAGGTTTTCAAAACGAACGTTAATATTTCCTCGATATTTGTATCTCTTTGCATAAGCAGACTCAAACCTCATGGCGTAACTACCATTGGTATAATAATCTCCTAAAACAGTTAAATCATAATTATCGCTCAATGCAAAGTAATATCCTCCATTTTGAAGAGAAAATCCTCTTGTATTTGAATCGTTATAACTTGGAATAATAATACCTGAAACGCTTTTTTCTTTACTTAAAGGGAAAAAACCGTAAGGTAAAGCAAGTGGAGTAGGAACATCAGCAATTACCATTTGTGTTAAACCGGCAACGATTTTTTTACCGGGTACAAATTTAATTCTGCTGGTTTGAAAATAGTATTCAGGATTGTCAATATCCTGAGCAGTTGTAATACGTGCTCCTTTTAAGAAGTATACAGAATCATTTTCTTTTTTAGTAACAGAAGCCTTGATGTTTAATTCACCTTGTTTTGTTCTGGAATTATAAATTAAAGCTTTTTTAGTTTTAAAATTAAAGCGGATAGAATCCGGCTGTACTTCATTTGTCCCCTGTTTAAAGTTTGGATACTGCACCAAAACGCCTGCAGAATCTTTTATTCTTCCGGCATACACTTCATCTTTTTCAAGATTTAAGATAATGATACCAGATTTTAACTCTACATCTTTATAGTAAAGTTCAGCTTCATTATATAAAGTAAGCAATTTGTTTTTCTTGTCGTACTTTGCATAATCTTTTGCTTTATATTTAGTAGGAGCGTCAAGAAACTGTTTTTTAGGCTTAATACTGTCTATCTTTATAGTATCAACAGTTGCTGTAGAAACTGCGGGCGTTGCTGCTGCAGGAGCAGTAGCCGGCTTATTTGTTTGTTTTACAGCAGGTAAAGATTTTTTTTTAGGTTTTATCTCTTGCGAATATGATTTACCACATCCTATTGTTAGGAAAAATGATATTAAAACGATATTAAATAAGTTTGTATGCAAAGGTTTAAATACTATTTTTGTAAAATTATGGCTTGTTTTTTGACATGTCAAACTTACATATAATTTTTTGGCAAAAATAATCAATTGTAAAAATTATAACAGCTGCATTTTATTAAAATTAACTTTTAGATTTATGAATGGTTTAAACAAAATTAAGGTAATCTTTACTTTTTTTCTAACGATATTGTCATTTTGCTCTTATAGTCAATCAAATGTTTTTAAAGTAACACTTGATGCCGGACACGGAGATCATGACTTTGGTGCTGTTTACAGCGGCCGGATTGAAAAAAATATTGCCTTAGCAATTGTTTTAAAAGTGGGGAAAATTTTAGAGCTTAATCCAAATGTTAATGTAATTTATACTCGTAAAACAGATGTTTTCGTGGATTTGGTCGAAAGAGCTAATATTGCCAACAGAGCAAATTCAAATATTTTTGTTTCTATTCACTGTAATGCTAACAAAAATACAGCTGCAGACGGAACCGAAACTTATGTAATGGGTTTGAGTAAAGTTGCCTCGAATCTTGAAGCAGCAAAAAAAGAGAACTCTGTAATTACTTTAGAAAAAGATTATAAACGAAAATATGAAGGTTTCGACCCAAATTCGCCAGAATCTATGATCGGAATGACTTTGATGCAGGAAGAATATTTAGACAATAGTATTTCTCTGGCAACTAAAATCGAAGATAATTTTGAAAAATTAGGTAAAAAACTTCGTCAGGGAGGTGTAAAACAAGCACCTTTCATGGTACTTCACAAAGCATACATGCCAAGAGTTTTAGTAGAAACGGGATTTGTCTCTAATCCAACAGAAGGTAATATTTTAAATTCTGAAGAAGGTCAGGATGATATAGCAAAAGCTATTGCAGAAGCAATTCTGAGCTATAAAAGAGAGTACTTTGGTTCAGGGGGCGAGTCAGACGATAGTCGGCCCATAAGAGATACTACTCCCGCAAAACCAAAAACAACTGCTCCGGCTGCAGTAACTAAAAATGCACCAAAAGGAACGTTTTTCAAAGTACAGCTAATCGCAAGTATTAAAAAAACACCATTGGAGCCAAAAAACTTTAAAGGACTAAAAAATGTAACTATGTTATTTGAAAACAATATATATAAGTACTTCTATCAGGAAACTTCAGATTATGAAACTGCAAAGAAATATCTGGAAGAGGCTAAAAGTAAAGGGTATGGCGCTTCCTTTTTAGTTGCAACCAAAGACGGAGAAAAGATTAGTATTCAGGACGCGATCAAATAATCGTCACAAGTTCGAATATTTATATTAATTTTGTAACAAACACTAAGAATTTTGAAAGTAACAAGAGAAATTAAAACGGCTATTTTAGTCATCGCATCAATACTATTATTTATTTGGGGATACAGCTTTTTAAAGGGCAAAGATCTTTTTACTAATTATACAATCTTATATGCTGAATACGATAATGTTGAAGATTTATCTCTTTCAGCACCAGTAACACTTAACGGACTTGCTATTGGTAAAGTGAATAAAATCACAATCGATGAAGTAACAGGGAAATTATTAGTAGAACTTCAATTAAAAACAGATTTTCCAATTTCAAAAACAAGTACAGCAGTAATTTATTCTCCAAGTTTAATCGCCGGAAAACAAATTAAAATTGTTCCAAATTTTACTGATAAAAATTTAGCAGAAGATGGGGAGAAATTAGCCTCTACTGTTGAACTTGGATTAACAGAATCTTTAGGAGGAAAAATTGAGCCAATTCAGCAAAAACTGGATAAAATGCTTGTAAATATTGATGTTCTGGTTACAGGATTGAATAATACTTTGGATAAAAATACACAAGAAAATCTAAAGAAAACAATTGCTGAATTAAGTCAGACTATGGCGCAGTTCCATAAAGCTTCAGGCAGTTTAAACAATATTCTTGATACAAACAAAGGACAGATTAACGGAATGGTTTCTAACTTTAATAAAGTATCAAACAACTTTAATAAAATTTCTGACTCGTTAAACAAAGCTGATTTAGGAAAAACGGTTCGTAATTTAAACCAGACATTAGCGAAAGTTGACGGTTTAATGGCTAACTTGAATTCTGGAAAAGGTACAGCTGGAAAATTATTAAATGATGATGCCTTGTACAATAATTTAGCAAAAACTTCAAAAGAACTTGAATTACTGCTGCAAGATGTGAGACTTTATCCAACTCGTTACGTAAATGTTTCTCTTTTTGGAAAGAAAAATAAACCTTACGTAGCACCAACAGAAAATACAAACTCAACTGATAAAAAATAATTGTAAATGAGTTATTTAGATAATATTTTATTTGCCATACTTCTTATAGTAGGTTTCGGCTTTTTTGCAGCGAGCGTGAAAAAGATCATCCGAAACATTAATCTGGGAGTTGATGTAGATCGAAAAGATAATCCTAAAGCTCGTTGGAAAAACATGGCATTGATTGCTCTTGGGCAGTCAAGAATGGTGAGACGCCCTGTTGCCGGAATACTGCATATTTTTGTATATGTAGGTTTCATAATTATTAATATCGAATTACTCGAAATTATAATCGATGGGTTATTTGGAACTCATAGAATTTTTGCACCTTATTTAGGCGTAGTCTATGATGTTTTAATTGCTTCATTTGAAATATTGGCAATACTTGTAATTTTTGCCGTTACGGTTTTTTGGCTTAGAAGAAACTTCATCAGATTAAAACGTTTTATACATTCTGATTTAACAGGATTTCCAAAAAGCGATGCAAATTATATTTTGTATTTTGAAACCGTTTTAATGATTTTGTTTTTGTTAATGAACGCTTCAGATCTTCATTTGCAAAACGTTCCGGGAGGAGTTTTTCATAAAGCAGGAAGTTTCCCGATAAGCCAGTTTATTGCTCCAATTTTTAACGGAATGTCAAACGAATTGGTTGTAATATTATTTGAAACATTTTGGTGGCTTCATATAATTGGTATTTTGATTTTTATGAACTATTTATACTTCTCAAAACACCTTCATATCCTGTTAGCGTTCCCAAACACTTATTTTGCGAATTTAAAACCAGAAGGACAGTTTGATAATTTAGCTTCAGTTACAAAAGAAGTTAAATTAATGATGGACCCAAATGCTGATCCGTTTGCTGCAGCTCCTGTTGATGAAAATGCAGCGCCGAGTAAATTTGGAGCAAGCGATGTTCAGGATTTAAACTGGGTACAGCTTTTAAATGCATATACTTGTACAGAATGCGGACGTTGTACGTCATCTTGTCCGGCAAACCAAACAGGTAAAAAATTGTCTCCGCGTAAAATTATGATGGATACAAGAGACCGTCTTCAGGAAGTTGGAAAGAATATTGATGCCAATAAAGGTGTTTTTGTTCCAGATAATAAAACATTATTAAACGATTACATTACTCCGGAAGAACTATGGGCTTGTACTTCATGCAATGCCTGTGTAGAAGAATGTCCTGTAAATATTAGTCCATTGTCTATTATTATGGATATGCGTCGTTATTTAGTGATGGAGCAGAGCGCTGCGCCAATGTCATTAAATGCTATGATGACTAATATTGAAAATAACGGAGCACCTTGGCAGTACAGCCAGCAGGACCGATTAAATTGGAAAAACGAGAACTAGAAAAGATATAGTTTAATCGGTTAATCGTTAATTCGTTTAATCGTACTTAGGATTCGAGGAACTGCCGATTAAACAATTGAACAAATCAACGATTAAACAAAAAGAAATGTCAGAAAGTTTAGTAGTACCAACAATGGCAGAAATGCTGGCCGAAGGAAAACAACCAGAAGTGTTGTTTTGGGTAGGCTGTGCAGGAAGTTTTGATGATAGAGCAAAAAAAATTACGAAAGCATTTGTACGTATTTTAAACCGTACCAATGTTTCTTTTGCGGTTTTGGGTACAGAAGAAAGCTGTACTGGAGATCCTGCAAAAAGAGCCGGAAATGAATTTTTGTTTCAAATGCAGGCCATGATGAACATCGAGGTTTTAAATGCTTATGAAGCAAAAAAAATCGTTACCGCTTGTCCGCATTGTTTTAATACCTTAAAAAATGAATATCCTGAATTAGGAGGAAACTATGAAGTTATTCATCATACAGAATTCCTGAAATCATTAATAAATGACGGAAGACTTACAGTTGAAGGCGGACAGTTTAAAGGAAAGAAAATTACTTTTCACGATCCTTGTTATTTAGGAAGAGCTAATAAAGTTTACGAAGCACCTAGAGATTTAATTGAGAAACTAGACGTTGAATTAGTTGAAATGAAACGTTCTAAAGCAAACGGATTATGCTGTGGTGCAGGCGGTGCGCAGATGTTTAAAGATGCCGAACCTGGAAACAAAGAAGTAAATGTTCTGCGTACAGAAGATGCTTTAGAAGTAAAACCGGATATTATTGCTGCCGGCTGTCCATTTTGCAACACCATGTTAACAGATGGTATTAAACATGCGCATAAAGAAGGCGAGATAAAAGTAATGGACGTTGCCGAATTAATTGCAAATGCACAGGATTTATAAAAGATTTTGAGTTGCTAAGGTTCTAAGATGCTAAGTTTTTAAACTTGAAACCCGAAACAATTCAAAAAAAATCTAAAATCTAAAATTAAAAATGTATATACCTTTTGAAAATTTACCTGGTGAATCAAGAGTCTGGATTTACCAATCGAACAGAAAATTTTCTGAGGAAGAGTTTTCTGAAATCGAAACCGATTTAAAAGCTTTTGTAGAAGAATGGGCCGCGCACGGAACTAGTCTTGAAGCTTCTTTTTTGCTTAAATACAATCGTTTTATAATATTAGCTGTTAATCAGGAAGTGCAGGCTGCGACGGGTTGTTCTATCGATAGTTCAGTAGAATTTATTCAGGGATTAGAGAAAAAGTACGACGTTGATCTGCTTGATAAAATGAATGTAACTTTTAAACTGGGAGAACATATCGCACACAAACCATTAATTGATTTCAAGAAAATGGTAAAAGATAAATCAGTTTCTGAGAATACTATTGTTTTCAATAATTTGGTTAACAATATCGAAGAATTCAACGACTCTTGGGAAGTTCCTGCTGCTGACAGCTGGCACAGCAGATTTTTCTAAGAAAAATTTATACTATTTGTAAAAGGCACAAAACTTAGGTTCTGTGCCTTTTTTGTTTTGAATACGTGTTGTTTAAACCCGCTGCTTAAAATTTATTAACTGGAATTAATCTAATTTTGTCGAAAATCTAACAATTTAAACAGCCCATTCAACGCTATTTTTGAGTATTTTCGTAGAATTAAATTTAATACATGAAAATAGCAATAGTTTGTTATCCAACATTTGGCGGTAGTGGTGTAGTAGCCACTGAGTTAGGTCTCGAATTAGCCAGACGCGGACACGAAATACACTTTATAACTTACAGCCAGCCGGTAAGATTGGCACTTTTAAATCCTAATGTTCATTATCACGAAGTAAACGTTCCAGAATATCCTTTATTTCATTATCAGCCGTATGAATTAGCTTTGTCAAGCAAATTGGTCGACATGGTGAAATTATATAAAATAGAAGTTCTTCATGTACATTATGCAATTCCTCATGCGTATGCAGGATATATGGCAAAACAAATGCTGAAGAATGAGGGAATTAATCTTCCAATGATTACAACACTTCACGGAACTGATATTACGCTGGTAGGGAATCATCCGTTTTACAAACCTGCGGTGACTTTCAGTATCAATAAATCAGATTATGTGACTTCGGTTTCACAGAGTTTGAAAGATGATACTTTGAAATTATTCAAGATCAAAAATAAAATTAAGGTAATCCCGAATTTTATTGAATTGGATAAAGTTAGAAAAGACCCAACTGAGCCTTGTCACAGATATGTAATGGCAAAGGAGAATGAAAGAATCGTAACACATATCAGTAACTTTAGAAAAGTAAAACGCATTCCGGATATTATTAAGATTTTCTATAATATCCAGAAAGAAATGCCGGCTAAATTAATGATGGTGGGCGATGGTCCTGAAAAGGAAAAAGCAGAGGTTTTGTGTATGGAACTAGGAATTCACGATAAAGTAATTTTCTTTGGTAACAGTAATGAGATCGACAAGATTTTATGCATGACCGATTTGTTTTTACTTCCATCAGAAACAGAAAGTTTCGGGTTAGCAGCTTTAGAAGCTATGGCTTGCGGTGTTCCGGTTATTTCGAGTAATTCAGGAGGATTGCCTGAGGTTAATTTTGATGGTGTTTCCGGATATTTGAGTGATGTTGGAAATGTTGATGAAATGGCAGCCAATGCTATTAAGATATTAAAAGATGACAAAACACTGAATGAGTTTAAAGCAAATGCTTTAGAAGTTGCGAAGAATTTTGATATTAAAAACATTCTTCCAAAATATGAAGCTTTGTATCAAAGAGCAATTGACGATTATAAAGAATAAAAACAATAATTTAAAAATTTGAACGTAATGAAAAAAGTAATTTCGGTTTTAGTAATTTTTGTTTTGGTTTCCTGCGGTGCATCAAAAACAGCTGCTTCATCAACGGCACTTTATGAAGTTTTAACAGAACAGTCAAGCGGCGGCGGAAATATCAGATTTTTTGAAATCCTGACCGAACCTAATGAAATTAAAATGCTTCAAAACGATCCGCTTTTGGCTCATAAAATGAAAGATGCTGATATTAATAATTCCAACTATGTTATTTTGAACATGGGAGAAAAAAATACAAGTGGTTATTCTATCGGCGTTGAAAAAGTTGAAGAAACAGATAAAAATATTATCATTACAGTTAAAGAAAATGCGCCGTCTCCGGATGCAATGGTAATGCAGATGATCTCTTACCCTTACACGGTTGTAAAAGTGCATTCTAAAAAAGAAATTATTATTAAGTAAGTTATTAGTAAAGAGTGACTAGTAAAGAGTTATTAGTTACGAGTTAGATATTGAGTGTCAGGCTGAGCGAAGTCGAAGCCATCGTTACGTAATCTTTGCATAATTGGGTTTTGAATTTGCTCAGCCTCATACATTTTATTTTAAAACATAAAAAAAACCTGTCGTTTAAAAGCGACAGGTTTCTTCTTACAATTATTTTTTATTTTTAATTAAAATCTGAATTTAACTCCTAATCCAACGTCAAATCCAAAATTGTCATCGTCATAGTATCCAGAACCAATTTCAGGTCTTGCATCTAATGACAGTGTAATAGGCACTTCCTTAAATCTATATTCTATACCAATATCTCCGGCTGCAAAAACATATGTTCCGCTGTCGTTATATCTGTAATTGTTGTTGTAATAATCGTGGTCCCAGGCAGCTAATCCACCCCCAACACCAGCGTACCAGTTAAATCCGCCGTCGATGTTCCAAACCCATTGGTAAAGAGCAACTCCTTTAATGGCATCAACGTCGCTGCTGTTTCTCCAGCCTAAATCAAATTCAAGTCTGTTTTTTTGGTTTAGTCCTAATTGGTATGATACTTCACCTCCAAATCCGTTGTTGTCTCCTAAACGCAATCCTAGAGCGTGTTTTGAAATTTCTTGTGATTGTGCCGTAAATGCAAATCCAAAAAGCATAATGGCAGATACTATTATCTTCTTCATAAAATGGTTAATTAATTTTTTTCAAATTTAGATTTCCTTGTATATGAAGAACGTATAATATTTTTAGAAATTGTTATATAATTCACATTTTTTAGAATTTTCGATAGGCCGAAAAGTTAAAAACAACGTCTACAGTGCTTTATAATGCAGGTTGGCATTATTTTTTAAGAATAATATTTGAAATTAACTGCGATGTTAAAATATCTTCCATTTCAAAAAGATTTTCTTCTTCAGTAAAATTACTGTGTGTGTACGAATATAATTTCCAGCGCTTTTTGTGGTATTCGAGAGCTGTTAAATTTTCGACCCAGTCACCAGAATTCAAATATAAAGTAGAACCGTGTTTGTTTTCTTTGGTAAGTATTTTTGGTTCGTGTATATGACCACAGATAACATAATCGTAATTTTTTTCGATAGCCAAATCAGTTGCAGTAGTTTCAAAATCTGAGATAAATTTAACTGCTTTTTTTACACTGGCTTTTATTTTTTTAGAAAATGAATAAGGCTCGCGTCCTAATTTTGCAAGACACCAGTTTGCAAATCGGTTCATAAGGATTAAGTAGTCATAACCTAAACCTCCCAGTTTTGCGATCCATTTAGAATGTTGTACAGAAGCATCAAAAACATCTCCATGAAAAATCCACGCCTTTTTGTCGTCTAATTCTAAAACTAATTTATCGACCAAAGAAAAATTACCCATGTTCATATCACTGAATTTACGAAGAATCTCATCGTGATTTCCGGTAATATAATACACTTTTGTACCTTTTGAAGCCATCCCTATAATGCGTTGAATAACTCTTAAATGGGCTTTTGGGAAATAAGATTTTCTAAACTGCCAGGCATCAATAATATCTCCGTTTAGGACTAAGGTTTTGGGTTTAATGCTTGATAAGTAGTTGTTTAGCTCTTTGGCGTGACTTCCGTAAGTTCCTAAATGGACATCAGAAATAATGACCAATTCGACATTTCGTTTTTTCAATTTTTCTTAATTTGAAGTTCCACAAATGAAAGAAAATCTTGCTGGATTTATTTTATGAAAAGGTTACTAATTTGAGGTCAATTTTAATAAATTGTGATTTTTAAACTGTTTAATCTTTAATTAATATTACCAATTTTTAATTTTTTAATTTAATTCATAAAACTTACATTTGCTCAAAACAATTTACAATGGCAGGAAACAGCTACGGCACCCTATATAAAGTTACTACATTTGGAGAATCTCATGGTGAAGCTCTAGGCGGTATTATAGACGGATGTCCATCAGGAATAGAACTTGATTTCGAAGCGATAGAAGTTGAAATGTCCCGTAGAAAACCAGGACAATCGGCTATCGTAACACAAAGAAAAGAACCAGACGCGGTTCAGTTTCTATCAGGAATATTTGAAGGAAAAACTACAGGAACCCCAATTGGTTTTATTATTCCGAATACCAATCAAAAATCAGATGATTACTCTCATATAAAAGATAATTACAGACCAAGTCATGCTGATTATGTATATGACCAAAAATACGGTTTTCGTGATTATCGCGGAGGCGGAAGAAGTTCTGCACGTGAAACAGCCAGCAGAGTAGTAGCAGGAGCTATTGCAAAACAAATGCTTCCAGAAATTAAAATTAATGCTTATGTTTCTTCTGTAGGTCCTATTCATTTAGATACACCTTATCAGGATTTAGATTTTTCTAAAATCGAAAGCAATCCGGTTCGCTGCCCTGATGAAAAATCAGCAGCTATTATGGAAGAATATATTCGTGATATCCGCAAACAAGGAGATACTGTAGGAGGAGTTGTTTCGTGTGTAATTCAAAATGTACCCGTTGGTTTAGGCGAGCCTGTTTTTGATAAATTACATGCTGAATTAGGAAAAGCAATGCTTTCTATCAATGCCGTAAAAGGTTTTGAATACGGAAGCGGTTTCTCTGGTTCTGAAATGAAAGGAAGCGAACACAACGATTTATACAATCCGGACGGAACGACAAAAACAAATCTTTCAGGAGGAATCCAGGGCGGAATAAGCAACGGAATGGATATTTATTTCAGAGTTGCTTTTAAACCTGTTGCGACTATTATGCAGACTCAGGATTCTTTAGATAATAAAGGTAATATTACACCAATGACCGGAAAAGGACGTCATGATCCGTGCGTGGTGCCTCGTGCAGTACCAATCGTTGAGGCGATGGCTGCGATTGTTTTGGCAGATTTTTATTTAATCAACAAAACATATTAATAAAAGTAAGGCAGTGAGGGTCTTATATTTTAATAATTAAAAAACAAATTAATGCAAGTAACAGAAACTAAGAAAAAATCATTTTTAACAGGACTTACAGGGCAGATTTTAATTGCAATGGTTCTTGGCGCAACGCTGGGAATTATTCTGCATAACTCAATTTCACCTGAAGCAGCGCAGTCATTCAGCACAAAAATTAAAATGCTTGCGACTATTTTTATCCGTTTGGTGCAAATGATTATTTCTCCTTTGGTTTTTACCACTTTAATTGTGGGAATTGCAAAACTGGGAGATATAAAAACAGTAGGAAGAATTGGAGGAAAAGCGCTTGGATGGTTTTTTACAGCTTCTTTTATCTCATTGTTAATTGGGTTATTTTATGTAAATATTTTAGAGCCTGGAGTAGGTTTAAAATTAAGCCATGTAGATATGGCTTCGGCATCTGAAGTAACCGCTAAAACTCAAAACTTATCATTTGAAAACTTCGTTGAGCATATTGTTCCAAAAAGTATTATTGAAGCAATGGCAACCAACGAAATTCTACAAATTGTAATATTTTCTATTTTCTTCGGATTAGCGGCTGCGTCTTTAGGTAACACTGTAAAACCGGTAATTGGAGCTTTAGATAAAATCTCGCATATCGTTCTTAAAATGGTAAATTATGTAATGAACTTCGCTCCAATTGGAGTTTTTGGAGCCATTGCAGCGGTTTTTGCCATTCGTGATGCCGAAGAATTATTAATTACGTATTTCAAGTTTTTCGGATCATTTTTATTAGGAATTGGAACTTTATGGGTTGTGTTAATTGCAGTAGGTTTTATTTTCTTAGGAAGAAGAATGGTTGAGCTTTTAAGACGAATCATTGGACCTTTGGCAATTGCTTTTGGTACAACAAGTTCAGAAGCTGTTTTTCCTAAATTAACAGAAGAATTAGAAAGTTTTGGTGTAAAAGACAGAATCGTTTCTTTTATGCTGCCGCTTGGCTATTCTTTCAATTTGGACGGCAGTATGATGTACATGACTTTTGCGAGTATTTTTATTGCACAGTTTTATAATGTACATTTAGATTTAGGAACTCAAATGGCAATGCTGTTGGTTTTAATGCTTACGAGTAAAGGAATTGCGGGAGTGCCAAGAGCAAGTTTAGTTGTTGTTGCTGCTACCTGTGGTATGTTTGATATTCCGGTTGAAGGTATTGCTTTAATTTTACCAATTGACCATTTCTGCGATATGTTTAGAAGCGCAACCAATGTTTTAGGAAATGCTTTGGCAACTTCGGTTGTAGGGCAGTGGGAAGGCAATGATACTGCCGAAAATGTAATAGAAAACTAATTGTTTTTTTTAGAGAAAACAATACAAGATAACCGAAAAGAAAAGCTGTATTTTTATAGGAAATACGGCTTTTTTTTATTTTTAAGTGTATATTTGATAAAATTAGCCGATTGATGCCCCACATACGGATTTTTTTATTTACACTGCTATTTCTGAATTGTTTCAGCAATTTTGCCGTAGCACAATCTGAACCGGTTTCAGAAGCCCGGATAAACAGATTAATTAAGGAGGCCTGGGATGATTTTAAAGACTCCAATTTCGAAAGATCTCTCATTACTTCACGTGTAGCATTAAATTATGCCACAGCAGCAAAAAATGATAATTTAATTGCAAAGGCATACAAAGTTATTGCCGGAAATTATAACGAATTATCAGAAATTGATAAAGCTCTTTTCTTTTACAATAAAGGTTTATACTACGCAAATAAAACAGACAACGATTCGTTAAAGTACAGTCTTCACAACAATATAGGAAACATTTATTGTTTCGAAAAAAAGCAGTTTGATAAAGGGATAGATTATTACCAAAAATCAATTGCTTACAGTTTAAAAACAAACAACAGCGATCAGATTTATTTTACCAATGTCAATATTGCCTGGGCTTATTTTGATATTGGAAGATTTGATGCAGGATATCCGTACTTAAAATTTGTTGGCGATCATGTTGAAAAATACGGAGATGCTTCCACAGAAATTATTGTGTATATGCTGAATGGAATGTATTCTAGTTACAAAAACGAAAATACAGCCGCTAATTCTTATTTTTTAAAAGCAATTGCCGCCGGAGAAAACAGCGATGAAAAATCGGATTTGTCTTATACACATTTAGAATATTCAAAATTCTTAACCAAAATAAAGAATTATAAAGAGGCTTATAAGCATCTTGTAAAGTTTAATGAAATTACAGAGGAACTTTATAATCAGGAAAAATTAAAAAAAGCATCAATTGCCGGATTCAATTTAGAGCTGGATGAATATAAAAGACAGATTGACAAAATTGAAAATGAAAAAACATCACAGTCTCAAAGTCTTAAAAAATCAAGAATTATCGTAATCCTGTTTATACTCACATCTCTAATCTTACTTTTTTTAATTGTAACGCTGATTAAGAATATAGGATTTAAGAAAAAACACAATTTAGAGCTCTTAGAGGCAAAAGAAATTGCAGAAGAAGCCTCATTACTCAAAACCCAATTTATTTCGACTATAAGCCACGAATTGCGTACACCACTGTATGGTGTGGTAGGAATAACAAATATGCTTCTTGAAGAACACAAAGAATTATCGCAGAGCCAGCATTTAAGTGCTTTAAAATTTTCGGCACGATATTTACTTTCCTTAGTTAACGATATTCTTCAAATTAATAAAATTGAAGAAAACAAAGTAGTTTTAGAAAGCTTGACATTTAATATTTCGGATGAAATAACAATGATCAAAAATTCACTTTCTTTTCTATCCCAAAAAAATAATAACAAAATTAATGTTGAAATAGACGATTATATTCCGGAGTATTTAATTGGTGATAAACTTCGACTGGGTCAGATTTTAATGAATTTAGTGAGCAATGCGCTAAAGTTTACAAAAAACGGGGAAGTTGATATTATCGTTAAACTACATAAGATAGAAGGGAAATTATACTATCTGGATTTTTTGATAAGAGATAACGGAGTTGGAATTGCGGCTGTAGATCAAAATAAAATATTCGAAAAATTCGTTCAGGTAGGACGAAAAGATGAAGATTATCAGGGAACGGGATTAGGTTTAAGTATAGTAAAACGATTATTGGGGCTTTTTGGAAGTACAATTACGCTGGAAAGTGATTTAGGTGCAGGAACTGCATTTTCATTTGTAATTCCGTTTGAACATGATCCTCAAAAAACAAAAAAAATAATTGAAGATATAGAGGTGGATTTAACATCAAGCGAAATTTATAAAATTCTTATTGTAGAAGATAATCTAATTAACCAGCTGGTTACTAAAAAGATTATCGAAAAAAATAATTTTGTCTGCAAAGTCGTTGATGACGGTTTTGGAGCGCTTACAATATTAGAGAAAGAAAGATTTGATCTTATTTTAATGGATATTAATATGCCGTTAATGAATGGTTTTGAAGCTACAAAACGCATTCGGCTGTTAGGGGTAAAAACGCCTATAGTGGCGTTGACTGCTTTTGATAAAGACGAAATTACAGATGAGGCACTTTCATCAGGAATGAATGATATTATTGTAAAGCCTTTTGAGCCTGTAAAATTGTTTAAGATTATAAATTACTTAATAATAGAAGCGAAAAACGCTGGTTTTTAATACCAGCGTTTTTTATTTTGTTTTGAAGCACTTGATTTTCTCGATTTGTGAGCACCGCCGCTTCTGTTTGAATTTTTAGGTTTTTCTCCTGCTTCAGGACTTCCTGAATGCCATGGGTAAGGATGATCTGTAATAATTTTTACATCTACTTTTATTAATTTCTTAATATCCTTCCAGTAAGGCTCTTCGTCTTTACCGCAGAAAGATATTGCAATACCGCCGTTTCCTGCACGTCCTGTACGGCCAATTCGGTGTACATAAGTTTCAGGAATGTTTGGTAAATCAAAATTGATAACATAAGGCAGCTGTTCAATATCGATTCCTCTTGCTGCAATATCTGTAGCAACCAGAACGCCGACTTCTTTATTTTTAAAAGCATCCAGAACACGCTGTCTCGCATTTTGCGATTTGTCTCCGTGAATGGCTTCTGCCGGTATATTTTTTTTGCGAAGCGCTTTTACAACATTATCTGCACCATGTTTGGTTCTCGAAAAAACCAGTACGTTTGATAAATTTTCTTCCTTAATTAAACGATAAAGCAGGTTTCTTTTTTCTGTTTTGTCAACAAAATAAACACGCTGTTCTACATTTTCTGCAGTTGATGAAACCGGAGAAACTTCAACTTTTTCAGGATCCTGCAAGAACATTTCTGCCAATTCGCGAATTGCAAGAGGCATTGTTGCAGAGAATAATAAAGTTTGTCTGTTTTTTGGCGTAAGTTTTACAATCTTTTTTACATCGTTTATAAAACCCATATCCAGCATTTGATCTGCTTCATCTAAAACCAAGGTATGCAGATGATTTAAATCAAGAAAACCTTGTTTGTGTAAATCTAATAATCGGCCCGGAGTTGCCACCAAAACATCAACACCATTTTTTAAAGCATCAACCTGAGGGTTTTGAGAAACACCGCCAAAAATAGTTAATTGCGTTAAATTGGTATATTTAGAATACGTGTCAAAACTCTGCCCAATCTGTACCGCTAGTTCACGCGTAGGCGTTACAATAAGTGCGCGAATTTGTTTGGCTTTTTTTGATGAACCTACAATTCGGTGTAATTGATGTATAATTGGAATCGCAAATGCCGCTGTTTTTCCTGTTCCTGTCTGCGCGCAGCCAATTAAATCCCTTCCGGCTAAAACAATCGGAATAGATTTTTCCTGAATAGGAGTGGGATTTAAATAGCCTTCTTCAAATACGGCTTTTTGTATACTTTTTGAGAGTGATAAATCTTCGAATAACATATCTTAGTAATTAAGAATTTTAGTTTTAAGTACTAAATTCTGTGCAAAGATAGGTTTATTCAGTCAATCGGCTGTTTGAATCTTGTATTATTTGGAAAATGTGTGGTTTTAGGCCGCCTGTTCTTCAAGCTAATTTCTCTTTTTCGTTATTTGCTTTTATAAAATCAGTTACTAAATACCCAATTAATTTTCCAATTAAATTGTTATTTGGAGAATCGGCTAAATCTGGAGCACCTTCACAGATATGTAAATACGCAGCATTTTTATGCTGTCCGAAAAACGAAATAAACTGACGTAATTCTTCTACCGAAAACCCGCTGATTGTCATAGCACTGCTGGCAATATTAGGAATAGCGTCGAGATCAATCTCAATTCCAAAAGCATCTGTTTTTATAAACTCTAGCGCAAGAGCCATTTCGCGGGTAAAATCTTTTTCCTTACGAATATTTACGCTGTCATAAGTGTTATAACGCACGCGGTCTTCCAGTTTTTTAATAAGGTCTAAAACACTTTTTGAAGTGTAGTTTTCGTGAAGTCCGAAAATAAAATATTTTTTTAGAAAACCTTCTTCATACGCATACGAAAACCCGTTGCCGCTGTGGCGTCCTTCCAGAATTCTAAAATCAGAATGCGCATCAAAATTTACGGCATTTATTGGTTTTCCTTTGGCTAAAGCCGAACCTTTAATATTTCCGTAAGCATTATTATGTCCGCCTCCAATAATAATAGGAGTTTTGCCGGCTTTCATTATAGTAAATATAATATGCGAAACTTCTTTGTCGATTTTTTCTACCAGCTGGCTTAGTTTAGAGCGGTCGTCAATGTCATTAAAATCTAAGTTTTCGACGTCACGCATTTCTGCAGAAACATCAAGCTGTCCTAAAACTATAATCTGGCTGCCTTTTGAAAAGCGGTTATGCTGAATATTTGCAATACTTTTAATAGCGTTTTCCCACGCTGATGCTGTTCCGGGTCTTCCATAATTCGCACGTACACCAATGTCTTCCGGAATTCCCAAAAGAACATACTTCGCCTCAGATTCTTGTAAAAATTTGATTTTGTCTGCGTCTTTCGGCAAAACAATCATTTTTTCTCCGAATTTTATTTCACCACTACGATGATTTGTGACTTTTGCCAAATCATTGACAGTAAAAGGAATCAATTTCTCCATGAAAAAAATTTATTTTCCAAAAATAATATAATTGTAACAACTTACGTTATTAACATATATTAATTCTTAAATTTGTTATTAAAGAAAATTATTAAATATGGAAAACCCAAAGAACAACAACAATTCAAGTCTAAAAGCGATTATAGCGGTTTTAGCAGTCCTACTGATTGGTAGCTTAGTGTATATTTTTAAATTATCTTCTGATACTGATGTAGTTAAGACAGAACTTACAACTACAATGACAGAAAAAGAGTCTGTAATGAAAGATTTACAGGAATTGAAAGCAACTTATGATGCTGCAATTGCTGAAAACACATCAATGTCAGACGAATTAATTCAGGAAAGAGATAAAGTTGTCGCTTTGATGGATGATTTGAATAAATCTAAAGGTGATGTTTCTAAATACAGAGCTCAGGTACAGGCAATGCAGGGTAAAATGAAAACTCTAGTTGCTGAAAACGACGAATTGAAAAAACAAAATGGTGTTTTAACAGTTCAGAGAGATAGTACAATTACTGTGTTAGGAGAGTCTAAAAAATACAACGAAGTACTTGTAGGACAAAATGAAGAGCTTGCAAAAACAGTTGAAAGAGGTTCTAAATTATCAATTTTGAACACTAAAACTTCTGCTTATAAATTGAAAAGCTCTGGAAAACAAATTGAAACAGATAAAGCAAGCCGTGCTGATATCTTAAAAGTAAGTTTTACTATTGCTGAAAACCAAATTGCTAAATCTGGAGATAAAACATATTATGTTCAGGTTATTGATGCAAAAAACAACGTTTTGGGCGAGAAAAAAACAGAAAGCTTTGGAGATAACTCTTTAACATACAGCTTTAAAACTACTGTAAAGTATGAAAACAAATCTGTAAACGTTACTGAAGATCTTCCTGGAAAAGATTTCGCTAAAGGAACTTATTTTATCAATGTTTTTGATAATGACGAATTAGTTTCTAAAACTAGTTTTAGTTTAAGATAATTGTGCCAAAGAAGTAAAAATACCACTTTGATATTAAAGGTCTGTGATTTCACAGGCCTTTTTTTATGGACTAAATCTTTGTAAAACTTATGGTATTTGCACCGATTTTAAACATTGCAGTAAAAAATAACCCACAGTTTTGAGCTGTGGGTTAAATAATTTTGAAAAGGATTAATTTTATTATATAATTTGACCGTCAATTAAAACATCTTCAATTAAATTACTTCCAAAAGCATAAGGAATTTGGTAGTAAGATGAAATAGGTTTAGTTATAATTAAATTGGCTTTTTTGCCTTTTGTAATACTTCCGTGAGTTTCTGAAAGTCCCATTGCATAAGCGCCGTTAATTGTTGCCGCGTTTATTGCTTCTTCAGGAGTCATTTTCATTTTAATACAAGCTGTAGCTACAACAAAATTCATGTTCCCGGATGGAGTAGAACCAGGATTGAAATCGGTTGCAAGTGCCAAAGGTAATCCTGCTTTAATCATTTCGCGTGCTGGTGTGTACGGAATGCTTAAGAAATAAGAACATGAAGGTAATGCGACAGGCATCGTTTCGGTGCCTTTTAAGGCTTCAATGTCTTCTGGATTCATTATTTCAAGATGATCTACAGAAAGTGCGTTAAATTTAACTCCAGACTGAATACCGCCGATAGAATTAAATTGATTAACGTGAATTTTTGGTTTTAAACCAAAATCAATTCCCGCCTGCATGATTTTTTCTGTTTCTTCAACAGAGAAATAACCGCTTTCGCAGAAAACATCTACATAATCTGCCAGTTTGTTTTGTGCAATTTCAGGAAGCATTTTAGTGATGATTTCATCAATATAACCTGCCTTGTTTTCTTTATAATGCGTTGGGAAAGCATGTGCGCCCAAAAAAGTAGCTTTTATTGAAATTGGATAATTTTCTGCCAGTTTTTTTATCACACGAAGCATTTTTAATTCGCCTTCAACAGTTAATCCGTAACCTGATTTTATTTCGACAGCTCCGGTTCCTAAACGCATGACTTCTTCCAGACGAATTTTTGATTGTTCGTAAATTTCTTCTTCAGAAGTTTCATTTAATTTTTTAGCCGAATTTAAAATTCCGCCGCCACGATTGGCAATTTCTTCATAAGTAAATCCGTTTATGCGGTCTACAAATTCCTGTTCGCGGTTTCCCGCATACACAATATGCGTATGGCTGTCGCACCAGGCAGGAAGAACAACACGTCCGGAAGCATTGATAATGCTGTCTGCTTTAATTTCTGGAAGGTTTTCCATAGATCCAAAATCAGCAATAAGATCATCTTTTATTACTAAAAAGGCATTTTTAATTGTAGGAAGCTCTGCCATTTCAGCTCCCGAAACTTTAGAAATTGATGTTTGGCGTACTTGGAGCAGTTCCTGTATGTTTTTTATTAATGTAATCATTATAGATAGTGTTATAAAACACAAATTTCACAAATTATCACGAACTAATCCGTGAAATCTGTGAAATTCGTATTTTTAATTCTTTTGTGTTTTTATTCAGAAACTGTTATTTCAAACAATTTGTCCCAATATTTCCCTGTAACAAAAATTGTTTTGGTTTGTGGGTTGTAAGCTATTCCGTTTAAAACTTCTGCATTTTTTGCTTTAACAAATTTACGTAAACCTGAAAGGTCTAATATTCCTTCTACTGAACCAGAAGTTGGATTTACGACAGCAATTGCATCTTTTTGCCAAACGTTTACATAAAACTTCCCGTTAATTAATTCTAATTCATTAATAGATTTAATTTTTGAAGAACCAGAATATACATTTATATAATCAATTAATTTTTGAGTATTTGGATCCATTTTCCAGATTTTCTCAGTCCCGTCTGAATGGTAAATGTATTTATCATCATGTGTCATTCCCCAGCCTTCAATATCTTTGTCGTATTTGAAAGTTTTCTCTAGTTTAAAAGTTTTTGCATCATAGATAAAACCGGTTTTTTCCTGCCAGCTTAACTGATAAATTTTATTATTTATAAAAGTTATTCCTTCGCCAAAATATTCCTTAGGAAGGTCAACTTGCTTAATTACTTTTCCTGTTTTATAATCAACAGACCTGAAATATGAGTTTTCTTTTTGACCAGTACTTTCAAATAAAAGGCCATCATGGAATTCTAAGCCTTCTGTAAACGCAGTAGTGTCATGAGGGAAAGTATTAACTACTTTATACTTTAATAATTTAGGTTCGATATCAGAAACGACTTCAATTCTTTTAGTAGCATCAGAAGAGTCTCCGCCAAAATAAGCAGTTGCTTTTAAGTATTGATAACCTAGTTTTTGATCTTTTAAGTCAAATTTAAATTTTTCGGCTCCTTTTGTGTTTCCTACTTTTTTGTCGTTAACGAAGTAAACTATGCTGTCAATTTCTTTAGAATTTGGGTTCAAAATTCCGATTGAAACTGATTCTTTTGGTAAAAAATGGGCAGGAAAAGCAGAATCATCAATGGTAAATAAAGAATTTTCACCTTTTTTTGTGCCTTTGCATCCAATTAATGTGATTCCTAATAAAATGACAGCTAGGAAGTTATATTTTTTCATAGTTTAAAATTTGAATAAGCCAATATACGATGATATTTTTATAGCAGCAAAGCTCTTGCAAAAATATAAAAAGATTGTATATTTGCACCGGCAAGTCCTACACGACCAGCTCCTGCAGACTCCCCCAGGATGGGAACATAGCAAGGGTACGCGGTTGAGCGGTGCGATGTAGGTCGCTTGCCACTTTTTATTTTTTAGAATTTGTATAAAAGTAGTCTTCCTTCGGGAGGATTTTTTTATTTTTGGACCTTTCGTTGAGTTAGAAGTTAAATGTCAGGCTGAAAAATTTCTCTTCATTGAACTAAAAACTCAAAATTCATAACTTATAACTCATAACCCAAAAATGAATAAAGTTGTTTTAATTACCGGAGGATCTTCAGGGATTGGAAAATCTATTGGTGAATTTTTGCATAAAAAAGGTTTTGTCGTGTATGGAACGAGCCGAAATCCTGAAAAAGTCTTGAATTCTATTTTTCCTCTTGTGGCTTTAGACGTTCGAAATGCTGATTCGATTAAATCGGCTGTCAGTAAGATTATCGAAACTTCGGGCAGACTGGACATTGTCATTAACAATGCCGGAGTTGGAATCACGGGACCATTAGAAGAAATTCCGATGGAGGAAATTAAGAACAACTTTGAAACGAATTTTTTCGGTCCAATTGAAGTTATGAAAGCTGTTCTGCCAAAAATGCGCGAACAAAAATCAGGTTTAATTATTAATATTACTTCTATTGCCGCTTATATGGGACTTCCTTACCGAAGTGTGTATTCGGCTTCAAAAGGAGCTTTAGAATTGATTACTGAAGCTTTGAGAATGGAGGTAAAGCAGTTTGGAATTGAAATTACAAATGTAGCTCCCGGTGATTTTGCAACTAATATTGCTTCCGGACGTTATCACGCGCCTATTGTAAAAGGTTCTGCTTACGAAAAAGTGTACGGAGATACACTTGCTGCAATGAACGAACATGTGGATGCAGGAAGTAACCCGAATGAAATGGCCGAAGCGATTTATAAAATCATTCAAAAAGAAAAGCCAAAAGTGCATTATAAAGTAGGTGTGTTTATGCAGAAATTTTCAATTGTTTTAAAACGCGCGCTTCCGGATAAGGTTTACGAAAAAATGCTTATGAATCATTATAAGTTATAGAATTATGGATAAGATTACAGAGTTTTTGCCTACTATTTTTACTGTGATTGTTTTTCTGGTTATTTGGTTTGTGCTTCGCCGAATTTTAAGTTCTTTGAGTGATAAGATTAATAATTCTGAAGTTTATAAAGAAGAAACATTAAAAGTTCTGGAAGAAATTAGGGATGAATTGAAAGAATTAAATAAAAACAATTCTTCTAAGCAATTTTAAGTTGTAATTTTGCAGCTGAGTTTGCGTGAGGGATAGAGGCGTTATCCTTTTGTGAAGAGAAACGGAACAAAAGATAGAGCCGAAAGCCCGACCCTTGTGGTCACGCCAAAAAATAAATCAACACAATTTAAATATAATAGATTATGAAATTTTTTATTGATACAGCTAATTTAGCTCAAATTAAAGAAGCACAAGCTTTAGGTGTTTTAGATGGTGTAACAACTAATCCGTCGTTAATGGCGAAAGAAGGTATTACCGGAAAAAACAACATCCTTAAGCATTATGTTGATATTTGCAATCTTGTAGAAGGTGATGTAAGTGCTGAAGTTAATGCTCTTGACTTTGAAGGAATGGTTAAAGAAGGTGAGGAGCTTGCTGAATTACATGAGCAAATCGTTGTAAAACTGCCTATGACTAAAGAAGGAGTTATGGCAGCAAAATATTTTTCTGATAAAGGAATTAAAACTAACGTAACTCTTGTTTTCTCTGTAGGACAGGCTATTTTGGCTGCTAAAGCCGGAGCTACTTATGTTTCTCCGTTTGTAGGCCGTTTAGATGATATTTCTACTGACGGTTTAAACCTGATTCAGGAAATTAGAGAAGTGTATGATAACTACGGTTATGAAACTCAAATTTTAGCTGCTTCAGTACGTCACACAATGCATATTGTAAACTGTGCTAAAATTGGTGCTGATGTTATGACTGGACCACTTTCTGCAATTTACGGATTGTTGAAACATCCTTTAACTGATATTGGTTTAGCTCAATTCGTAGCTGACTTCGAAAAAGGAAACAAGTAATCCTTAGATAGTTATAAAATTAAAATCGCCTTTTTTCTAACGAGAAAAGGCGATTTTTTTTACTTTTATATAAATCTTAAATAATTGAATATGAAAGTAATATTGATTGTTTTGTGTTTTTTTACGGCTGGTTTTTCTATAAATGCCCAAGCGAAGGTGATTACTTCTGTCAATGAAGCCGGCGACGTGGCAACTTATGAATTAGATAGTTCTGTTAAGTTTCAAAGTCTGGCAAAAGGACTTCGGTATAATATAACGAGACATGAGTTTAAAGGGCCTGAAATGAAGAACTCCTATAGACTGCTTTTGGTTATGGATGGTTTTTATTCGAAAACTTTAAATAAGGAAATGACAATTTCTGCAGTTTTAAGTGATGGTACTGTTTTAGAAGCCAGAAAGATTATTGAAGATGATGGTTTTTTTGACGGAGCGTGTACTTTAAAAATAAAAGATCCAGAAGCACTTTTAAAAGCGAATATAGACAAAGTTATTGTTCATGCAGGTAAAGATGTGGTTTACCCGATTTCGGCTCAGAATAAAGCCATTTTCAAAAAGAATCTGAGTAATGTTATTAACGCTAAGTAAAAGGGCCAAAGGTTTAGAGGGACAAAGGTTCAAAGGTTTTTCTTTATGAATAAAAAAATCCAAATTCCTGTTTACGGGAATTTGGATTTTTTTATATAGATGTTTTAAGTTTTTTAGTGTCCGCCGCCTTCGCTTTCAACGTGGCTGATTCCTTGTTTTTTCAAGATTTTAGGGCAGTAAAAACCGTAGAATCCTAAATAAGCAAAACCAATAAGTGGTACTACATAAGAGAAATGTGTCCATGAAATTCCAAAGATTCCTTCTGGTTTTGTTAGATCAAAATCACAGATACTTCCCTGGATTAATGGAATAACACCACCTCCTAAAATCATCATGATTAAGAAAGAAGATGCTTTTCCTGTATTTTTTCCTAAACCTGCGATTGCTAAATCGAAGATAGAAGGCCACATGATAGACAAGAATAATCCACCTGAGATAAAAAAGAATTTAGCAATTGAAGGATCTGGCCAAACTAATCCGGCAACCATCATTGTGATTCCAGAAAGTCCGAAAAGCATTAAAGTTTTTCCGGCATTTTTTCCTCCAATAAAACTAACTCCAATGAATAATAAAATCCAGATTGGGTAGATATAGAATGAAGATACATCGTGTGCAGCAAAAATATTTGCTCCAATGATTACTCCAAATGCAATAGCAGGAACGATGAATTTTAATGCAGTGTTTACTAATTTTGAAGTATCAAAAACGTTTACACCACCATTCCAGCGTCCAATCATTAAACTTCCCCAGTAAAGGGCGATAAATGGAGCTACAGCATCTTCTAATACGTTTCCGAATTCGTGCGTATGTAATAAAGCAGGTAAATTACTAATGATTGTTACTTCAGTTCCTACGTAAATAAAAATACCTAACATTCCTAAATACAATTGCGGATAATCAAGAATATTGAATTTTTCGTGTGCTGTTTTAACAACTTCTACTTCTTTTTCAGGATCTTCAATTTTAGAGAAGTTCATGAAAATTGCTACTGCGATAAACGCAAGTCCAAGAATAATGAATGGTAATTTAATATCTTCTAATGAAAGAGCTGTTTTTTTGTTATCTCCCATTCCAAATAAAGCTATACCTAGTAAGATAGCTCCAATAGTTGTTCCGAATGAGTTGATACCTCCTGCTAATGTTAAACGGTGAGCTCCTGTGTTTGGGCTTCCCATTTTAATTGCTAAAGGATTTGCTACAATTTGCTGAATTGAAAAACCTAAACCAACAGTAAACAAAGCGGTTAAAAAGAAAGGGAAACTTTCCATTGTTGCAGCCGGAACGAATAAAAATGACCCGACAGCAGAAAGTATTAAACCAGCCGAAAGTGTTTTTTTGTATCCGAATTTTTGCAGAACATCTAATTTTAAAGAAACTAAAAAGAAGATTATTGAACCTACAAAATACGCAGCATAAAATGCCCAAGCAACTAGTTGTGATTGTACTTGAGATAAAGTAAATACTTTTTTGAATACTGGAATCAGGATGTCATTGGCAGAACCAACAAAACCCCAAAAGAAGAAGACGATTATCAATGAGATAAACTGTCCCCATTTGGTTTGAACATTTTCTGAACTCATAATTGTAATAAGGTTAATTTTTAATAAATTGTTTTTTGAAGACCGTAAATATATTTGTTACGTAAGTCAAAAAAAAATTATTGATTGAAAATAATGTTAAATTTAAACCAACTACCTTATTTATTCAACAATGTGTTAATTTATATAGAGTTAGAAATGTTAAAGTTTTATTCGAGAATTCGATTTTTGACGTCTTTACTGTAATTTCTTCCAATAGGAATCGTGTACGACTGAATTTGGATGCGGTTTCCTTCTATAGATTTTACTTTATTGAGTGCAATTACATAAGATTTATGGATGCGCAGGAAGCGATCAGCCGGCAGTTCTTCAGATAATGAGGTTAAAGATTTGTGGGTAATATAGGTTTTATCAGGTGTTACAACTTTTATGTATTCTTTCATTCCTTCGATAAAAAGGATTTCTTCAATATTAATTTTCATCATTTTTTTATCAACTTTGATAAAAATATGTGAATCGCCTTTTGTGGTATCGATTTTAATATTGTTTTTTAAATTGTATTCGGTTGTAATTTTATTGATGCATTTTATAAATCTTGGCAGCGGAATAGGTTTTACTAAATAATCCAATACATCTAGATCATAACTTTCTGCTGCAAATTCTCTAAAAGCAGTTGTAATAATAACTTTTGTTTTGTTTTCGATTAAACTGATTAATTCAAAACCAGTCATCATTGGCATATTGATGTCTAAGAAAACAGCATCTACAGAAGTGCTGTTTATAAAATCAAGCGCTTCTAAAGAGTTATTAAATGTTCCTATAACTTCAAAATCTGTAAAATTGTTAAAGTAATTTTGCAGGACTTTTATCGCCAAAGGTTCATCATCAATCAATACACATTTAATCTTCATTCTGAATAGGTATTTGCAAACGAATTATATAGTAATTAAGTTTTGTTGTGTCTTTTAAGCTAAAATGATTTTTGTAAATTAATTTTAGTCTCTTCTTTGTATTAACTAAACCAATGCCTCCTTTAGATTTAAGATTTTGTGAAATTACAAAATTATTTAAGATTTCAAAGTCTAACATTTTGTTGTTGGTAACTTTACAATTGATCTTAATTTTTAAGTTATTATTATTGATTCCGCCATGTTTAAAGGCGTTTTCGACCAGAGAAATAAAGATTAACGGCGGTACGACTACGTCTTCTATATTTGATTCTAAATTGATTGTAACTTCTACATTTTCAAAACGTAACTTTTCAATTTCGATATAATTCTGGATGTAATCAATTTCCTTAATAAGAGGAACAAATTTGGTTCCTTTTACATCATATAAAACATATTCCATCAAATTTGAAAGTTTGATGATAACATCCGGAACTTTATTTGAAGATTCTAAAGATAAGGCATATAGATTATTTAATGTGTTTAAAAAGAAATGAGGCTGAATTTGATTTTCGAGATATTTTAGTTTGATTTTAAACTGATTTTCTCTTAAAGAACGGTTTCGTTCTCTTTCTCTAAGCCATGTTAAAGTCAGATAAACAGAAGATGCCATGGCTAAAACATACAATTCTCCAATACAAACCGCTAAAATATGGTTAATGTCAAAAGGATGATATTCCCGGTTTGCTTCGGGCCAGATATTTTCGGATATAATGTAATATGTTAAAACTGTTTTTAATAAATATATCCCAAATAAGCTTGTGATTAACGCTGCGGTGTAAGTAATATATTTTTGTTTTAGAACGTATTTTGGAACTAAAATAAAAAGATTGAAATATACTAAAGGTATATGCAGCGAAAACTCAATTAAGTTTGATTTAAACGAATAAGGATAATCATTAAAGTAAGCACCCCATCGTAAAAAGTTGAGAGTAAAGTAGCTTCCCCAAAACCATATATGATTTTTGAGTTTTATATCGAATTTTAATTTTCGGATTTCGTTCAACTTTTTTATTAACGTTTTATTATTAATTGGAAGGCTTTGTAATTAATCTGCAACTTTACATAATTAGAAGCTAAATCGCAATTCTTTTGAATAATTTTTTGCAAAAAAAGCCAATTAATATTTTATTTAAATAGGATAACGATTTCGTGCAACATAATGTTGAATGTTTTATGTTGTTTGTTTAAAAAATTTGACCGTTTGTATAAATTATTTTTTTTAACAGTACGTTAACAATAAATTTATCAACAACTAATCAAAACCATGATAAAAATGAAACAAATTATGTTAGCCCTTATGATGGCTTTTACGGCGCAGGTTTCGCTTGCACAAGTAAAGACAATCAAAGGTTTGGTAAGCGATCAAAATGGATTGCCGCTGCCGGGAGTAAGTATTATTATTCAAGGCACAAAAACGGTAAGTCAAAGTGATTATGACGGTATGTATACGATTCAGGCATCTGCTGGGGATGTTTTGGCATTTTCGTATATAGGAATTAAAACTAAAACTGTAACTGTTGGTACATCACCAACAATTAATGTTGTATTGACTCAGGATACTCAAAACTTAAATGAAGTTGTCGTTACAGCGTTAGGTATTAAGAGACAGAAAAAAGAATTGGGTTATGCTGTTCAGGATGTTAAAGGAGAACAATTGAGCAAAGTAATTACAACAAATGTGGCTACAGCACTTTCTGGCCGAGTTGCTGGGGTTGATGTTTCGATACCTGCAACAGGAGTAGGAGGAAGTACAAGAGTTATTATTAGAGGTATATCTAGTATTGGAGAGAATAACCAGCCTTTGTATATTGTAGATGGTGTGCCTATTGATAATACCGGACTTTCTAACGATAGTGCTGCAGCAAGTAAATGGTTTGACGGTAGAGATAACGGAGACGGTATTTCGAGTATTAATCCTAACAACATTGAAAGTCTTACGGTTTTAAAAGGAGCAGCAGCATCAGCTTTATACGGCTCTAGAGCGTTAAATGGTGTTATCTTAATTACAACTAAAAAAGGAAGCAAAGGAAAACTACAGGTCGAATTAACCAGCGGGGTTAGTTTTGATAAGGTATATGCTAAATATGATGATTTTCAAACTGAATATGGTTCAGGTTCACATGGAATTCTGCCTGATCCGTCAAAAGCACCTAATGAAATTTATCAATACACTACAAGTTCATGGGGACCTAAATTTTCTGAAACTGTAGGGCAGGAGATTAAAATATTTGATGGCTCAATGAAACCTTATGCCAGAGTTGATAATAATATTAAAGGCTTTTTTAGAACAGGATTTACAACTACTAACGGAATTGCTCTTTCCGGAGGAAGTGAAAATGCTTATGTCCGCTTTGGATTCAATAATTTAAAAAATGATGATGTTGTGCCGGGTTCCGGATTAGAAAGAAACGATGCAAGTTTAAATGCGACATTAAAATCAGATAAATTTACTTTGGATGCCAATGTAAATTACATGGTTGAGAATACAGAAAACAGACCGGGTTTAGGAGATTCTCCAAACAACGTTGGTTATTCATTAACAGGATTGGCTCCAAATATAGATCAGGCCTGGCTGAAAAATTACAAGAATGAAGAAACTGGTGAAATTTATAAATGGAACAACAATATTTATCAGTTAAATCCCTACATGACTACCGAAGCAAACCACAATACTTCTAAGAAAAACCGTTTTATGGGGAATGTTGCCGGTACATATAAGTTAAAAGACTGGATTGCTCTGACTTTTAGAACAGGTTTAGATACTTATGTTTTTGGTGCAAAAGATTTCATGGCAGCCGGAAGTACCTGGCCGGGAAGAGAAACAGGATATATTGGTTTAAATGATATTACGGTTTCTGAAATGAATACTGATATTATTGCTACTATCAGCGATATTAAATTAGCTAATGATTTAACTTTTTCAGGAATTTTAGGAACAAGCCGCAGAGATTTTAGAAGACAGGAAAATTCAAGTTCTGGAATTAATATCATTGAGCCTGGAACAGAGTATATAAGTAATTTTACAACTCATACTATAAACGCTCCTACAGAAACAAAAACAAGAACAAATTCTGTTTACGGTTCTGCAAAACTAGATTATAAAGGATATTTGTATGCAGAATTTACAGGAAGAAATGACTGGTTCAGCGTTATTAATAAAGATGCTTTTTATCCGGCAGTTTCATTAGGTTTTGTATTTTCAGATGCATTTAATATTAAAAGTGATGCGTTCTCTTATGGTAAGTTTAGAGCATCTTGGGCAAATGTATCAAATGCACCGGGAGCTTACAAGAACTCATTAAACTACACGACTTATTCATCTTATGATGGTCAGAGTGTTGTAAATATTAAAAATACTTCGGCACCAAATCTTAACTTAACATATCAGTCAAAAACAGGAACTGAGTTTGGTTTAGAAACAGCTTTCTTTAAAAACAGATTAAGAGCAGATATTACAGTTTATCGTGAAGATACGTCAGATCAAACTCTTGATTTAGCTTCTTCTGCAACATCAGGTTACGAGTTTCTTTCTGTAAATGCTGGAAAATTACGAAACGAAGGTATCGAGATCTTTTTATCTGGAACTCCTATTAAAACAAATAGTTTTGAATGGGGAATTGATTTAAACTTCTCTAAAAACAAAAACTCAATTTTGTCTTTACATCCAGATATCAATACGTACACTATTTCTGAGGCTCGTTGGGCTGGCGCTGCAATTGTAGCACAAGTTGGAGGTCAGTACGGAACTATTATTGGAAAAGATTTTCAAAGAACAGAATCAGGTGAAATGATTGTAGGTGCAAACGGACTTCCTTTATATACAGATACTAAAGTTGTTTTAGGGAAAGGTGTTCCAGACTGGGCAGCCGGTTTAACAAACAGATTTTCTTATAAAGGAATTACTCTTCAGTTTTTATTAGATATGAAGTTTGGTATGGATGTTTATTCTATGACAAATTCTGTTGCTGCAACAAAAGGTTTACTTGATGTAACTACAGAAGGAAGAGATGCTTACAATGCAGCAAGAGCGCAGGCCGCTGCAAGTGATCCAAATTTTAATATTCAATCATGGGTTCCAACTGCAGGTTATGTAGCAAATGGAGTTGTTAATACAGGAACAGCACAAAATCCAAACTATGTTAGAAATGAAAAACCTGTAGATCCTCAGGCTTATTGGACTAATGTTTTTGATAATACTCCGGCACCATTTATTTACGATGCGTCTTATGTGAAATTAAGAGAAGTAAGTTTAGGATACACTATACCAAAAAGTGTTTTTGAAGGAGCAAAAATCAATTCAATTTACATCTCAGCATTTGCGCGAAATCTATTGACATTCAGTAAAGATTTACCAAATATTGATCCAGAGTCAATGTACACTTCAGGAAACGGACAAGGTTTTGAGTATGGTTCATTGCCATTTAGAAGATCATATGGATTTAATATTAAGGTTACATTCTAAAAAAGTACATTATGAAAATTAAACATATACTAATAGCGGCATTAACTGGTTTTTCAGTAGTAAGCTGTACAGAAAATTTTGACGAACTGATAAAGGATCCGGTTGCGTTAGCTCCAAATCCTGCAGGTCAGCTTACATTTACTCAATTATGTATGTCTGGAGACGGATATTATCAGCATAGAACGAACTTAATATATTCTGGTGGTTTTGTGCAGCATTATTCAGGTTCATGGGCTGTAACAGAATACGGAAGTAAATTTAAAAAGGTAGACGAATATGCAACAGCATTATGGAGAAACGTGTATGCTAACGAATTAAAAAATGTTGTTGACATTATAAAAAATACAAGTAATGATCCTGCTGCATCAAATATGAATGCTGTAGCAAAGATTATGAAAGTTATGGTTGCACAGCGTCTAACCGATATTTATGGAGATGTCCCTTATTCTGAAGCTGGTTTAGGTTTTTCTCAAGGTATTGTAACGCCTAAATACGATAAACAGCAAGATATTTACAATTCTTTCTTCAAAGATTTAGATGAATCTTTTACGCAGTTAAATGCTTCAGGAGGATCGGTAAAAGGAGATTTGTTTTATAATGGCGATATTTCAAAATGGAAAAAATTAGCTAATACAATGCGTTTGCGTCTGGCGATGAGAATTTCAGAAGTGAGTCCGGCTGAAGCTGAAAAACAAGCAAAAGCAGCTTTTCAAAATGGTGTTTTCGAAAGCAACGATGACAATTGTCTTATGCATCATTTAGATTTTCCTTTTAATGATAATCCTGCTACATTAGATTTTAGAGGAAATGGATTATCATATGGGTTTATTTCAGACGAACATGGAGATCATTTTAGTTCTCTTTTAATTGATTATTTAAGAGATAATGGCGATCCTAGGCTGAAAATGCTTGCAACTCCAAAAACAGGAAGTGTTAATGGAGGTCCTATTGGTCCGGGAGAGGAATTGTATGAAGGAGTTCGTCCGGGAGTTTTTAGATGGGAAGTTGTAGGTGGTTCAAATGCTGCATCAGGTATTCAGCCGTATTTAAAATTAAGAACTACTCCTTTTTTACATGTAAGTTATTCAGAATCACAATTGTTATTAGCAGAAGCAGCTTACAGAGGCTGGGTTGCAGGATCTGCAGCTGATTTTTATAAAAAAGGAGTTGAGGCTGGAATTAAACAATTAGAAGTTTATGGCGCTGCTCCTGCAAGTCAGGCAAGTATTGATGCGTATGTAAATGCTAAACCTTTAGCGGCTGGAACAGAAAAAGAACAAATAGGAACACAATTATGGATTACTTATTTGTTTAACAGTATAGAAGCTTATTCTAACTGGAGAAGAACAGGTTATCCGCATTTACTTCCTATAACAAATTCAGATTCTCAAACCGGAGGTGTTGTGCCTACTCGTTTGTATTATCCTAACGATGAGATGCAGAAAAATGAAAAAAATTATATGGAAGCTGTTCAAAGAATGGGAGGAACAAATGATTGGACTGGTAAGGTTTGGTGGGATGTAAACTAAAAAAATCCTAAAATATAGTTATGCCTGATAAGGTATTATTTCAATCTAATTAAAATTAAGAACACTAAAGTTTAAATTCAAAATTATGATAAAAAATAAAGCCTTATTAGGCATCCTTTTTTTCATGAGTTCTCTTTTTTCTGTGTACAGTTGTACCAGTGAAAAAGAAAATAATCCGGAAGAAGTAAAAAGTAAAAAAGCAAGAGTAGTGGGGTACTTATCTGCCGACAGCTTTGATAAAATAACATCAATTGAATTTTGTAAGCTGACGCATTTAAATATTGCTTTTGCTAATCCTGATAAAAATGGGAATCTAGTTTTTGACGGAGATATTGATGCCGTAACCAAATATGTAAGATCTGTAAATTCAAATATTGTCATAAGCATTTCACTTGCCGGCGGAGTCATTTCAACCGAACAAGCAGCAAATTGGTCTTTACTAATTGATAAACCCGAAAACCGGCCGGCTTTTATGCAAAATATTTCAAAGTTTGTCACAGATCATAATTTAGATGGTGTAGATGTTGATCTCGAATGGGATGCAGTTACATCTGGTTACAGCGGTTTTGTAGTTGAGTTAAGAAAAGAACTTACGGATCGTAAAAAACTGCTCACAGCGGCACTTCCTAATAATACCCGATTTGTAAATATAAATTCTGAAGCATTAAATGCTTTCGATTTTATAAATATTATGGCCTACGATAGTACTGGACCATGGAGTCCGAATAAAATAGAACAGCACAGTTCGTTTGAATTTGCCAAAGAAGGAGTTGAATTTTGGAAGAAACAAAATGTGCCCAGTGAAAAGCTGACACTTGGAGTTCCTTTTTATGGGTATAACTTTACTTATCCTGAAGTAACCAGTTCTACTTTTGGAGAAATAATACAAGCAGGAACGCAATTTGCGGATCAGGATGAAATTGGTAAAATTTATTATAACGGAAGGCCGACAATTTTGAAAAAAGTAGAATATGCATCGCAAAATACAGGCGGCATTATGATATGGGAACTGGCTCAGGATTCTTTTGGAGAATATTCTCTATTAGAAGTCATCCATAAAAAATATACAGATCTAAAATACAAGACTTCAGGCATGTGCGGTAATTAATTTTATTTCCTACACGATTTTTTAATTAATAAGTTTTTCGCTTCTTTTTATTCGTAAAGATTAAAAAGAAGCGTTATTTTTTATATAAATATCAGATTTACAAATAATTGTTAGAATTGAAAATATTTTAGTAAAATTTAGAATTTTCAGAATAAAATAGTCGTAAATGGTGTTTTTTCTGCTTTTTATAGAAATGAAAACGTTTTCGAGCAGCAGATTATTGATTGTTTTATGTCGTTCGTTTAAAATTTATAGTAGTTTGTATAAATTATTTTTTTTAACAATCCCTTAAGAATAATTTTACATCATAACTAACAAAATAAATTAACATGAAAAAAATTTTCTTAATCTTTATGATTGTTTTTACGGCGCAGGTTTCGCTTGCACAGGTAAAAAATGTTAAAGGTGTGATTACAGATTCTGACGGGATGCCATTACCAGGGGCATCTGTTGCTGTGCAGGGAGGTCAAAAAGGTGCTACTACCGATTTTGACGGATTGTACTCAATCGAGGTTCAAAAAGGCCAAACATTAGTTTTCAGTTATGTAGGTCTTGAAACACAAAACATAGTTGTAGGCGATGCTGCTACAATTAATGTGAAAATGCAGGTCGCTGCTTCAAATGCTTTAAGTGAAGTAGTAGTTACTTCTCTAGGTATCAAGAAAACAAGAAAATCTTTGACTTATGCAGCTCAGGAACTTAAAGGAGACGAACTGGTTCGTGTAAAAGATGCTAACGTTATCAATACTATTGCAGGTAAAATTGCCGGTGTTGCTGTAACTAAAAGTGCTGGTGGAACTGGGGGCTCTACAAAAGTTGTAATTCGTGGAAATTCATCTGTATCTAATAGCCAGCCTTTGTATGTAATCGATGGTATTCCTATGTTGAATTCAGGTTCTGGTCAGCCAAACGACACATTTGGTAGTTTAGCAGGAGGTAACCGTGACGGAGGAGATGTAATTTCTTTGGTAAATCCTGACGATTATGAAGGAATGACGGTTCTTAAAGGTGCTGCAGCTTCTGTATTATATGGTAGTCAAGGTGCAAATGGTGTAATTTTATTATCATCTAAAAAAGCAAAAGCAGGAAAAGCAAACATTAATCTTTCGTCTGTAACAACATTTGAAACAGCAGCTTATCTTCCTAAATTTCAAACAGACTATCTTGCAGCAGCAGGTGCAGACGAATCTTGGGGAGCAAAAGGACAATCTAAAGATCATGTAAAGGACTTTTTTACTACAGGAACTACACAAATTACTTCTTTAGGATATTCAATTGGTTCAGAAAATTCTTCTACAGCTTTTTCTTATGCAAATACTTCTGCAAGCGGTATTATTCCAGGAAATAATTTAAAGAAAAACAACTTCGGTATTCGTCAGACTGCTAAGTTCTTTGATGATAAACTTGTATTTGCAGCAAATGCAAATTATACAAGTCAAAATATTGCAAACAAACCAGTTAATGGATTTTACTTTAACCCGCTTACAGGTGTTTATTTAATGCCAAGAGGAAATGACTTTAATTATTATAAAGATAATTATGAAGAATTTGATCCTTCAAGAAATTTAATGGCTCAAAATTGGATGACTAATAGAGATATTATGCAAAATCCATATTGGGCAATTAACAGAAACAAATCTGAAGATAAAAACGATTTCTTTAATGGAGCTCTTTCTTTAACTTATAAAGCAACTAATTGGTTGTCGATTGCTTCTAGATACAGTTATAATAGAGTAACAAGTTTATACGATAAAAGAATATTTGCTACTACGCAAGGTACTTTATCTCATGCTAATGGTAGATATATTAGCGAAAATGCTTTAAGTACACAACGTTATGGTGATTTAATTGCTACAATCAATACAAAAATAGGATCTGATTTTAGTTTTAATGCTAACATTGGTGCGAGTGTAACTAATACATTAACAAATCAAAAAACGATACTAGATTCAGGTATTGGAGGAGGATTGAAATATGCTAACTGGTTTACTTTGCATAATTTCAATAATAATGACGGAAATTATCAAACAATTGATTCAAGAAGAGAAGTACAGTCAGTATTTGCAGCTACTACATTTGGCTACAAAGATATGTTATTCTTAGATCTTACAGGAAGAAATGACTGGTCATCTACTTTAGTAAATACAGGTACATCAAATTATTTTTATCCATCTGTAGGTTTAACTGCAATCATTAGTGAGATGGCAACTTTACCTGAATGGATTAATTATGGTAAAGTACGTGGTACTTATGCACAAGTTGGTAATGATATCTATCCTTTTATCTCTGTTCCAACAAACTATTATCCTAATGGAAGTGGATCAAAATACAATCCTTTAGTTACACCAAAACCAGGAACTACATTAAAACCTGAGCTTAAATCAGAGTTTGAATTTGGTACAGAATGGAGAATGTTTAATAATAGATTAGGTTTTGAAGTTTCTTACTATAATTCAGAAACTAAAAACCAATATTTACAAGTTGTTGCCCCAGTTGGAAATAGTGCAGGTGCCGATTTTTATGGTATTAATGCCGGAAGTATAGAAAATAAAGGTTTCGAGGTTGTATTAAATGCAGGAATTATTAGAGGAGATAAATTCACTTGGGATTCGACTATTAACTTCTCACAAAACAAGAATAAAGTAAAAGAAATTCCTGAAGAATTAGGAGGAAAAGTAAATTTAACAGATCCTGGAGTTAATGGATATAAATATACTTTAACAGAAGGAAGACCTTATGGTGTTATTGAAGGTTTCAAAATGTTGAAAGATGATCAGGGAAGAATTTTATTGAATAGCGATGGAAAAATTCAAAAAACAGATTTTGTTGAATTAGGAAATTCAAATCCTGATTTTATGTTAGGTTTTTCTAACTCTTTCAAATTCGGATCTTTCTTCGCAAATATTTTAATTGATGGACGTTTTGGAGGAGAAGTAATGAGTTTAACTCAAGCACAAAATGATGCATTTGGCGTTTCTAAAGCTACAGGTGATGCAAGAAATGCAGGCGGTGTTAAGATAAATGCAGTAATGCCTGACGGTACAGCAGTAACAACTATGGATGCTCAGTCTTACTACACAACTGTTGGAGGAAGAGCTGGAATTACAGGAGAATACATTTATGATGCAACAAATGTAAGTTTAAGAGAGATTTCTATTGGTTACAATTTTAACCCTAAAGCATTACCATTTATCCAAACAGCGAGTATTTCATTTATAGCTAGAAACTTATTCTTTATTTATAAAGATGCTCCTTTCGATCCAAATATTGCATTAAGTACAGGTCAAGGTTTACAAGGGGTTGATATTTATGGTTTACCTTCTACCAGAAGTATTGGTCTTAATTTAAATGTAACTTTCTAATTTAAAAAACATGAAACTAAATAATATAACAAAAGCAACTATTTGTACTTTGTTACTCGCCGCTGTGGGATGTACAGATAATTTTGAAGACATTAATACTAATCCAAATGGTATTACACTTCCTGATTTTGAACAAGATTTTAATCATATCAAAGGAGGTTTTGCTCCTATGTTTAACAATATCCAAGTCCTTACTCCAGAATGGGTTTATCAATTGCAGCAAGGCTTGAACTCAGATATTTGGTCAGGTTATATGGCAACTCCAACTGGTTTTGAGAGTGGTGTAAATAATACAACATATGCATTGTTAGATAATTGGAACGGATTTATCTGGGATTATGGATATAAAAATGTAATGTTTAATGCATATGATATCGCTAATAAATCTAAAGGTAAATATGATCAATTTTATGCATTGTCATTGATTTTGAAAGTTGAGGGAATGCATAGAATGACAGATACTTTTGGACCAATCATTTACTCTAAATTTGGATCAAATGATGCGACTATTGCATATGATTCTCAAGAAGAAGTTTATACTCAAATGTTTGCTGAATTGGATACTGCCGTGGCAGAATTAACTAAAAGGATTGATGCTGGTGAAGCTTCTACATTTGAGTCTACAGATATGACAGGCTACAAAGGAAAATACGAATCATGGGTAAGATTTGCAAATACTTTAAGATTAAGATTAGCAATGCGTATCGTGAAAGTTAAACCAGCTTTGGCAAAAACAGAAGCAGAAAAAGCTGTGGCTCAAAAATTTGGTGTGATGCTGGTTAACGATGATTCATTTAAAATTGTATCCCCAGTTTATACAAACCCAATTGCAACAATCAGCAGTTCGTGGTTAGATATACGCATGTCTGCTGATATGGAGTCTATAATGAAGGGATATCAGGATCCTAGAATAGCTTCTTATTTTGATACATCAAAACAATTTCCTAATGAATATAAAGGAGTAAGAACAGGAATAGCAATTAGCGGAAAATCGGATCATCAGGATTTTTCTGGAATAGGTGCTGTGGTAAGATCAAAAGAAATCTATCTTATGAACGCTGCAGAAGCTTATTTCTTAAGAGCTGAGGGGGCTTTAAGAGGTTGGAATATGGGCGGTACTGCTCAGGAATTATACGAAGCGGGGATTAAAGCTTCATTCGATCAGAGAGGAGTTTCTGGTGCAGCAGGTTATATAGCTGATAATACAAAAACAGCAGCTGCGTATGTCGATCCTAATTTTCCGGAAAATAATTCAGATCCAGTAAATAATGTTACAGTGGCATGGGATGCAGCGGCGACAAATGAAGTAAAACTACAAAAAATCATTACTCAAAAATGGATTGCAGGCTTTCCTGAGGGACAAGAAGCATGGTCTGATTACAGAAGAACCGGATATCCTAAATTATTCCCAGTACTTAAAAATTACAGCGGCGGAGCAATTACAACTGAGTTTGGTGTAAGAAGAATCAATTTCGTTCAGTCTGAGAAAGCTGGAAATTCAGGAGGTGTTGCTACTGGAGTTTCTAAATTGGGCGGACCAGATAATGGAGGAACCAGAGTTTGGTGGGATGTAAATGCTCCGAATTTCTAAAAAACAAAAATAAATAGATTACAGATTTTAAGTTTGGTTAGCAAATGGTACAAGCAGTGAAAATTGCTTGTGCCATTTCAAAAACCAAAATTGTATATACCAAAAAAAGAAAAGAAATGAAAAGTGCTTTAGAAATAAAACCTGATATCAGTTATAAGAGCGCCGGTAAATTTGAAGAAACCAGATTTGAGAAAATCCACAATGAAATCTTCAAAAGTTCAGCTGAAGCTTCGGTAATTGTAGCACAGGAAATCGCTCAATTGATTAGATCTAAGCAGGAAAAGAATAAATCTTGTGTGCTTGGACTTGCAACAGGCTCATCTCCAATAAAAGTATATGAAGAATTAGTGAGAATGCACAAAGAAGAAGGACTGAGCTTTCATAATGTAATCACTTTCAACTTGGACGAATATTATCCAATGAGTAAAGAGAACAATCAGAGCTATCATTATTTCATGCATCAGCATCTTTTTAATCATATCGATATTAAACCTGAAAATGTTAATATTCCTGATGGAACAGTTTCAATTGAAGAACTCAATCAATACTGCATCGACTATGAAATGAATATTAAACAAGCAGGCGGACTTGATTTTCAATTGCTTGGAATTGGCCGTACAGGACACGTTGGTTTCAACGAGCCTGGATCGCACATTAATTCAGGAACCAGAATTATTACTCTGGATCATATTACAAGAGTAGACGCTTCATCTGACTTTAATGGAATCGACAACGTTCCAAAGAGAGCCATCACGATGGGAGTTTCTACCATTATGAGATCAAAAAGAATTGTATTAATGGCTTGGGGACAAAATAAAGCAGATATCATCAAAAGAACCATTCAGGGAGATATCAGCTCAGAAGTTCCGGCTACATTTCTGCAGAATCATCCAAACGCGACTTTCGTTCTGGATCAGTCTGCAGCATCAGAATTAACACGCTTTAAAACACCTTGGCTGGTTGGAGAATGCATCTGGACACAGGAATTAAAAAGCAAAGCAATTGTATGGTTATGCCAGAAAACCAAACAATCTATTTTAAAACTGACAGACCGTGATTACAACAATAACGGAATGTCTGATTTACTGGCACAGGAAGGTTCTGCTTATGATATGAACATCAATATGTTTAATATTCTGCAGCATACTATTACAGGCTGGCCGGGAGGAAAACCAAACACAGATGATTCTCACCGTCCGGAAAGAGCCAATCCTGCTAAAAAACGAGTAATCCTGTTTAGTCCGCATCCTGATGATGACGTGATTTCGATGGGAGGAACTTTTTCAAAATTGATAAAACAAGGCCACGATGTACATGTTGTATATCAAACCTCCGGAAATATTGCCGTAACTGACGATGAGGCATTGAAATTTGCAGAAGTATGCAACGATTTTGTTGGTGCTGATCTTCCAAAAGACATCAACTTCAAATCAGTAATTGAATTTTTGAATAACAAATCAGAAAATCAGATTGATTCTCTTGAAGTTCGAAAACTAAAAGGATTAATCAGAAGAAGAGAATCTTACGCAGCAACAAGATACATTGGACTAAAAGATGAAAATACACACTTTTTAGATCTTCCTTTTTATGAAACCGGACAGGTTAAAAAGAATCCGCTGGGGCAGGAGGATATCGAAATTGTAAAAGAAATCATTGCCAGAATAAAACCGCATCAGGTTTTTGCAGCAGGAGATTTGGCAGATCCGCACGGAACACATGAAGTATGTCTGAATGCGATTTTTGCCGCAATGAAAGAGCTGAAACCAGAAAAATACATGGATGACTGCTGGTTATGGTTATACAGAGGTGCATGGCACGAATGGGATATCCACGAAATTGATATGGCAGTGCCGTTAAGCCCTTCAGAAGTATTACTAAAACGCCATGCAATCTTATACCACCAGTCTCAAAAAGACAGAGTAATGTTCCAGGGAAATGATTCAAGAGAATTCTGGGTTAGAGCCGAAGACCGAAATAAAAATACTGCAATTCTGTATGATGAATTAGGATTAGCAGAGTATGAAGCTATTGAAGCTTTTAAACGTTTTGACTATTAAAGTTGTTTTAAAACCGATTCGGGTGAGAGCGAATCAAATTTCAAAATTCAGTTTGACCTCGCTATAGGTGAGGTAAAGCAGAAGTCATTCTGAGTTTTGTTTTTTATCTAATTTCTAAAGATGCTTTTTTAGAAGTATCGAACCAAAAAAAAATAAAATGAAATATCTATTTGTACTACTATTAGCAGGTGTAACGGCAAATGCTCAAATGCAAAAAGAACAGCTGAACCTTATGCCCTGGCCTCAAAATGTTGTCGTAAACGACGGAAATTTTACATTAACTAAAAACTTTAAAGTAAATATTTCTGGAAATCCTGATTCAAGGATTTTTGGAGGAGTAACTCGTTTTTTACGCCGATTAGATGGTAGAACAGGTATTTTTTTTGAACAAGGTTTTATTACCAAACTTAATGAGTTTCCAAATGCAGAATTACAGATTAACTGTACTAAAAATGGAAAAATAGGTTTATATGAAGATGAAAGCTACAGCTTAGATGTTAAAGCAAACAAAATTACAATTAATGCAACCAGCGATTTAGGAGCTTTACATGGACTGGAAACGTTATTGCAGCTGCTTCAAAACGACAGCAAAAAATTCTATTTCCCTGTTTCTCAAATCTCAGACTTTCCAAGATTTACCTGGAGAGGTTTAATGCTTGATGCTTCGAGACATTTTCAGCCGGTAGATGTAGTGAAAAGAAATCTGGATGCATTGGCAGCAATGAAAATGAATGTTTTCCACTGGCATTTAGTAGACGATCAAGGCTGGAGAATTGAAACTAAAAAACATCCAAAACTAATAGAACTGGCTTCGGATGGATTATATTACACACAAGAGGAAATTAGAAATATCGTAAAATATGCCGATGAGCGCGGTATTTTAATTGTTCCGGAAATAGACGTTCCGGGTCATGGATCTGCAATACTTACTGCTTACCCTGAAATTGGAAGCAAAGTGATTACATTGACCGGAGGAACTTCTGAAAAAAATATTCAAGGTACGGCAATCTCTACCTATAGAATTGAAAGAAATGCAGGTATATTTTCGCCTACATTAGATCCTTCAAATCCTAAAACGTATAAAATATTAAGTGAACTTTTTGATGAGGTATGCCCGTTATTTCCCGGAGCTTATTTTCACATTGGGGGTGACGAAAATGAAGGGAAAGACTGGGATGCCAATCCAAAAATCCAGGAGTTCAAGAAAAAACATAATTTAAAAACCAACCATGAACTGCAGACTTATTTTACTATGCAGTTAGCCCCAATGCTTAAAAAACATGGAAAACAATTAATGGGCTGGGAAGAAATTTTAACCAAAGATCTTTCTAAAGAAGCAATTGTACATTCGTGGAGAGGTCCAAATGAAGGAATGGTTGCAGGGCAGTCATTAGTTGATGCAGTTAAAAAAGGATATAAAACAGTATTATCAAACGGATTTTATATTGATTTAATGTATCCAGTAGCAAGTCATTATTTAAATGATCCTATGCCAAAAGGAGCCGATTTATCTGCAGAAGAAAAAGCAAGAATTTTGGGTGGAGAAGCTACAATGTGGACAGAACTTGCCACGCCGGAAACATTTGATTCAAGAGTTTGGCCAAGAACAGCAGCAATTGCAGAAAGATTATGGTCTGCTGAGAATATTACAGATGTTGCTAATATGCGTAAACGTCTTGAAAGCGTATCATTTAGATTAGAAGAATTAGGATTAACACATATTAAAAACAAAGCCGTAATTCTTAGAAATATTGCGAATAACCAGAATATTAAATCTGTTAATGAATTTACAAATGTTTGTGAACCATTAAAAGGATATACAAGAAATAAAGGAGGAACTGAATATCAAATGTATTCTCCGTTTACACTTTTTGCAGATGCCTGTACTCCGGATGCAAAAGATTCTCTGGCTTTTGATGAAGCCGTGAGCCAATATCTGGCAAATAAATCAGCAGATAACAAAGCAAAAGTGGCAGCATTTTTCAATAAATGGATTGCAGTTAATAAAGGATTAGTTGAATTAAGTGCCAATGCGCCTTTAGTACAGCCAATTCTGCCTTTATCTAAAAAATTAAGCGACGCATCGCAAGAATTGCTGCTTGTATTAGATAATAAATCGACTTTAAAAACAGCCGATTTAAAAACCTTAATAGAACAATGTAATACAAAAGATCATGCTGACGTAGAGTTGTCAGTTTATGAAAGTTTAAAGAAACTAATTTAGAATTTTGGTTGAGTTAGTGTTTAGTAGTTACCATTGATTTAGTCTTTAATTATCTCTGCCGAATTCCCCGGTAGAGATAGTTATGGCTATCATTCCTGAAACAAACTGCACGTAACAAAATCAAATAGTAAAATATAAGCCTTGAAAATAATTATTAACCCTTAAAAACCAAATAAAAGAATACAATAAAACATGACAAAACGAGAGTATAGATTGATGATTAGTCCCAAATTTATCATTTGTATTTACGATTAATTTTAGAATTATAAATAAATATCGATCACTGCTATTTACTAATGATTATGAATGAATCAGAAATAGTAATATTTATCTATAGAATGTAATTTGAGTTTATTTCCAATCGACAGCAGCCTTCCAACCTGCAGTTGAGCGAAACCCGGAAGTTTTTTTTAAACTTCTGCGGCCCAATTATTTATTTTCTATTAACCAATATTTATTAATTATGAAACATTATTACAGATTACTCTTTTTGTTATTGTTTCCCTTACTCGCGTCGGCGCAGCCAGCCCACGGGAAAAAAGTAGTGGGGTATTATGCGCAATGGTCTATCTATGCAAGGGATTTTAATGTCCCGAAGATCGACGGAAGTAAATTGACGCATTTAAATTATTCTTTTTATGGGACAACTTATGATCCTGCCCATCCGGAGAATACAAAATTAAAATGTTTGGATACCTATGCCGATTTTGAGCATATGGAAGGCGGAATTCCGTGGGATGCTCCGGTAAAAGGAAACTTTTATGATTTAATGAAGCTTAAACAAAAGTACCCGCACTTAAAAATTTTAATATCTGTAGGAGGCTGGACAAAAGGCCAGGATCTTTCTCCAATTGCTGCCAGTCCGGTAGCAAGAGCTGCATTAGCCGCAGATATGGCAAATTTCATTGTGACTTATCCGTTTATTGATGGTTTCGACATCGATTGGGAATATCCTCTTTCTGGCGGAACAGACGGAACAGAAATAGTAAATGGAATGCCGGTTCCTCCACAAAAATACAGCCCTGATGACAACAAAAATTTGGTGCTTTTATTAAAAGCCATGCGTCAGGCAATGCCAAATAAACTGGTTACTATTGCGGCAGGAAACAATGTTAGAAATGTTTCTAAACAATACTTAGGGCCAAATAACAGAGCACAATACGGAATGACAGAAGATATTTCAACGTATTGTGATTATATCACGTATTTCGGATATGATTTTGGCGGTAACTGGTACGACAAAACCTGCTACAATGCGCCTTTATATGCCAGCGGAAACCCAAATGATCCGTTGTATGGAGCGACACAATCAGAATCATTAGATGAATTAACAAATCAATATTTAAACGTAATTGGTTTCCCTGCTAATAAGTTAATTATGGGACTGCCTTTTTACGGAAAAAAATTCGATAACGTTGCTGCAAACTCAACAAACGGATTGTTTGTTGCAGCGCCGCGATATATAGTTCCGGGATGTACAAATCCACAAAACCCAACAGGAACATGGGATGGTTCTGGAGCTTGTGAAAAATCAGGAAGTATCGAAATCTGTGATTTAGTCGGAAATCCGGTTACCAATTCACACGCTTATCTTGATCCAAATACTATGATGGTAACACCATCTGCAGCTTCGGCAGGATGGGTAAGATATTTTGATAATACGACTAAAGTTCCTTATTTATACAACTCGACTTTAAAACAGTTTATTTCTTATGAAGATAAGCAGTCAATGGATTTAAAAGTTCAGTATATAAAATCGAGAAATCTGGCCGGAGGTATGATTTGGGAATTATCTCAGGATACCAGAGGTTCAATTCCAAATTCATTATTAAACCAGGTTGATACTTCTTTTGGAAGCGTTGTTCCGGGAACAGTAAGTATTTCTGGTTCTGTAAAAAACGGATCAGCTTTAGTTACAGATGTTACAGTTGAATTACGAAATGCAAGTAATGCTGTTATTCAGACAGTAGTTTCTGCTAACGGAAATTTTGCATTCAATAATTTAACTTCGGGTCAAAATTATAGCCTAACGGCTTTAAAAGCTACTTATACATTTACGCCTGTAACTTTAGTAAATGTTACAGTAAACCAGACAGCAGTTGTTATTAACGGAACTCAGCCAACATATACCGTTAGCGGAACAGTTCTTGACGGATCAACTCCGGTTTCGGGCGTAACTGTTACGGCAGTTTCAGGAAGTACAACATTAACAGCAGTTTCAAACGCAAGCGGTGTTTACAGCATTGCAGGTTTAACAGCAGGTTTAAACTTTACTGTTACAGCTGCAAAATCAGGATTCTCTTATGCTCCGGCTTCAACAGTTTATAATGCAATCGATTCAAACAAAACTTTGAATTTTACTCAAGGTGCTCCAGTTGTTAATTATACTGTAAGCGGTACGGTTTTAAATAGTACAACTCCAGTTTCTGGTGTAACTGTTACAGCTTCTTTTACAGGAGGAAGTTATGCAGCGGTTACAAATGCAAGCGGAACGTATTCACTTAGTCTTCCTTCTGGCGGCAATTATACAGTAACAGCTGCTTTAACAGGACAGACCTTTACACCGGCTTCTACAGTGTATTCTAATTTGAATGCCAATAAAACATTGAATTTTACACAAGATGTTGTAGTAAGCACAAGTAAAATCAGCGGAACAGTTAAAAACGGAACAAATCCGGTTGCAGGTGCAAAAGTAGAACTGGTTTTACCATGGACAGATAACACACACAATTGGAAAAGTGTTATTGCAACAACAGATGCACAAGGAAAATACAGTTTTGACAATTCTGTTGTAGACGGTTACACACAGGTTTTGAGTTTGAAGTTAAACTCTTGGCAAAATGGAGAAGTTGCCTATTACCCAAATAATCTGGCAAACTTTGCAGTTCCTGCAAATCCAACAGTTTATAACTTTAATACAAGTTCTACAGCAAAATCAGCATTGGCTGCAGCCGCAAATTTAATCAGCGGTACTGTTAAAAACGGAACAACTCCGGTTGCAGGCGCAAAAGTAGAAATCGTTTTACCTTGGACAGATAATACACATAACTGGAAAAGTGTTTTAGCAACAACAGATGCATCAGGAAATTACAGCTTTGATAATTCAGTTGTAGCAGGTTATACACAAATTTTAAGTTTGAAATTAAATGGATGGGAAAATGGTGATGTGACTTATTATCCAAATAACTTAGCCAACTTTGCAGTTCCAACAACACCAACTATTTATAATTTTAATAGACAAGCTGTAGTTGCGACTAAACCAGTGGTTACCATTACAGCACCAACTGCTTCGGCGATTGCTATAAATTTAGGATCAGCAATTAATTTTGTTGCAAGTGTTGGATTAAGTGCTGTTGATGCTACTACAATCTCATCAGTTGTATTTAGTTTAGATGGGCAAAGCTTAAGTACGGCCAATTCTTCGGGAACTTATACAGCAGCCTGGACACCAGCAGCAAATCAGTTTTCGCTTTCTCATACCTTAACCGTTACAGCTACTGCGTCAAACGGAACAACAGATTCAAAAACGTATAGTTTTACATTAACTTGTTCTGGTGCAAACTGCCCAAATGCATTACCTGTAATTACTTGGAATTCACCATCAAATACTACAGTATACCAAAATACTTTTCAGGTTGTGCCAATTTCAGTTACAGCTGTTGACAGCGACGGAACAGTTTCGGGTGTTACTATTACAATAAATGGAGGCACATTTAATATGACAGCAGGCACAAATAATACTTACACGTATAATTTCACGCCATCTGCTTATCAGGATTATCCGGTTGTAATTAAAGCAACCGATAATAAATCTGGTGTAACTACATTAAACAATACTATTAAAATTGCGACAGTAAGCACTAATAGATTCATCCCGCTTCCTTCTAAAATTATTTTAGGATATGCACATTCTTGGGAAAATGCTGGTGCTCCATTCTTATATTTTTCTCAAATGGTAGGAAGTAAGTTTAACGTAGTAGATTATTCTTTCGTTGAAACAGTTAATCGTGATGGTTATACACCAATATTAACTACAAATGACACTAGATATTTGACCAATGGTGTTTTCAATAAGCAATTATTGAAAAACGATATAAAATCCTTAAGAGACAGCGGCGTTCCTGTTATTGTTTCTATTGGAGGGCAGAATGGTCATGTTGTTTTAGACAATGTAACTCAAAAAAATATTTTTGTTAATGGTCTAAAAGCAATTATTGACGAGTATCAATTTGACGGAGTTGATATTGACTTTGAAGGCGGATCGATGAATTTTAATGCAGGAGGTTTAAGAGATATTTCTTATGCGGGGATTTCTGCTTATCCAAGATTAAAAAACGTTGTTGATGCTTTCAAAGAATTAAAAGCCTACTATGGCCCTGGATTTTTATTAACTGCTGCTCCGGAAACACAATATGTACAAGGAGGTTATACTACTTATACAGATACTTTTGGTTCCTTCCTGCCAATCATTCAAAACTTACGTAATGAATTGGATTTGTTAGCGGTGCAATTGTATAACACAGGAGGAGAAAACGGACTAGATGGACAATATTATGGTACAGCTAAAAAATCAAACATGGTAACAGCCTTGACTGATATGGTGATAAAAGGGTATAACATTGCTTCAACAGGAATGCGTTTTGATGGGTTGCCGGCTTCAAAAGTTCTTATTGCATTACCAGCGTGTCCAAGTGCAGCAGGAAGCGGTTATTTAACACCAACAGAAGGAATTAATGCTATGCATTATTTAAGAACCGGAACCACTTTTTCTGGAAGAACATATACTATGCAGCCAGGCGGACCATATCCTTCTCTGAGAGGTTTAATGACTTGGTCTGTAAACTGGGATGCTTCTTCTTGCGGTAATTCATCTGAATTATCTAAAGCTTATGCAGCTTATTTCGCATCACAAACAGCAGCAAAAACATTGGTTCTTGATGATATTTCTGCAAAAAGTAATGCAACGATAGCTTATTTTAAAAACAATGCATTATCTGTTACAAACGAAAACGAAGACATTGCTCAGGTTGATGTATTCAATGTTTTAGGACAAAACTTAGTAAGTCACAGAAATGTTCAAAATAATAAAGAAGTACTGCTTCACAATCAGAGTTTCTCATCTAAACAATTGTTTTTAGTTGTGGTAACAGACAAAGCAGGAAACAAAAAATCATTTAAAGTAATGAACTTTTTAAACTAATAAATGATTGAAAATTTAGAAATAAAAAGATGGGACGGTTAAAATTGAGTTTGGTTATTTATTTTTTAGCTGATTTTTATTTCGAACAAATGCGGCTTTAGGTAATTTGTTATTTGGTTTTTGCCTAAGGATGCGCATTATGAACCTGACAGTTTTTTACTGTCAGGTTTTTTTATGATTAAAGAAACTTAAAAAAAAGTCTTTTTCTGATAGCATAAAAACTTATAGAGGTTAGTTATTGTATTAGGTGAAATTATTTTTGCATAAATTTTTTAACAGAAATAAATGAAAATTATATCAATTATTAAATATTTGTTTACAGCTGCTGGTTTAGTTTTGCTAGTTGGAACAGTTTATCTTTATTTAGATAAACAGGCTTTTATAAAAAAAGCTGAAGTTGTGCAAGGTGATGTCGTTGAATTGGTTAGGGAAAGATCAAATAATTCAATAATGTATGCTCCGGTTGTATCTTTTATTACCAAAGAAGGAAGTAAAATTGAAATTACTTCATCTGTAAGCAGTAATCCGCCGAGTTATAATGTAGGAGAGACTGTAGAAATTATGTATAATCCTAAGGAACCAAACAAAGCAAATATTAATAGTTTTGAATCTTTATGGCTTGGGGTATTAGTTATGGGGATTTTTGGGATTATATTTTTTCTAGTTGGTTTTTTAATTATTTTATATGGAATAAAAAAACAAAGGAAAAAACAATATTTACTTGATAATGGAAAAAGAATTTCAACAACATTTAATGAAGTACAATTAAATTACAATTTTGAAGTAAATGGGAGGAATCCTTATCAAATAAAGAGTCAATGGTTCAATATACAAACGAATAAGATGTATGTTTTTGAAAGTGAAAATATTTGGTTTGATCCAACGGAATTTATAAAAACAGATGAAATTAAAGTTTTGATTGATCCAGATAATCCAAAGAATTACTATATGGATATTTCATTTTTACCAGTTATGGATAATTAATTAAGACTTTAAAAAATATTTTTGACATTATGAACCTGACAGTTTTTTACTGTCAGGTTTTTTTATGGTTAAAAAAAAAGATCTCTCAATTATTTTAAGCATCCAGATAAGGATCTAGAGTTTCTGCAAGTTTATTAAGCCAGTAAAAATTATCATCGATATTCTTTATTTCAGATTCTATAGTTTCACATCCTCTCATAACACATAACGAAAGAGCATTATTTACTTCTCGTATCATTTTAGCCATCTCTTTGCAGTCAATCTTATCAGTAAAAAAGTCATTTAATTTGACTTCGATTTCATTTAAAGGCATTTCTGTAATCATTATCTTATTTTTTGTGTAAATATATTAATTTTTGACACAAATTTGTGTCACAATAAAAAATATTTGTTATGACTTTTGAAATATGGATATTTCAGAAGAAACTTTTATTATAAATCTTGGAACTCACATTAGAAAGTTGCGTGAAAAAAGAGGTTTATCTCAGCAGGATTTGGCTGATGATTGTGGTATTCCTCGAAATCAAATTGGCAGAATTGAAAGAGCTAAAATAAATACAGGTATAAAAACTCTTATTAGAATTGCAAATGCTTTAGATATTGAACTTGCTGATTTGCTCAGTTTTCAAGTAAAATAATTTTTGAAGAAAAAAATCTTCTAAATCTGCAGTCTCAATAGCTATTGGGAGCGAGAAACCCTTTGCGAACTTTGCGAATACCTTCGCGTCTTTGCGGTTAAAAAACTTTCACTATTTTTGAGATCAAATACAATTGTTTCATAATGCAGAAATTCATCAGCCTAATTACTCTTCTTTTAATTTTTACAATAAGTACAGCTCAAAATAAATTCGGAAATCCAGAAGTTGATCCAATTCAAATTCAAAAAACTTTCCAAGATTGGTCTGCTTACAATAAAAAAATAATGCTTTCCAGAGATTTTACTGCTTTAGACGCATCTTCAAAAGAAATTTCAAAAGAATCTTTTTTAGATCAGCTGGCTAATGGAAATTTCATCCCGGTTAGATTAAAATCAGAAGCTGCTATTTACATTTATAAGTTATTTAAAATTCAGCCAAAATCAGATACGAGTATAAAAGCAACAATTAATCAAATAGGTTTTGATGCTTACAAAAACTATAAAATGGAAGGAACAGCATTTCCAAAATTCTCTTTTAAAGATTTAGACGGAAATCTGGTAACCAATGAATCCATGAAAGGAAAAATTATCGTTATAAAATGCTGGTACATTCATTGCACGCCATGCATTAGAGAATTTCCGCAAGTAAACAAACTGGTTTCAGCATATAAAGACCGAAAAGATATTGTTTTTATGAGTTTGGCCGAAGATTCACCAGAACAATTAAAAACATTCTTAGCCAGAAAACCTCTCTTGTATTCTGTAATTCCAAACATGAAAGATTACATGAACGAAGCCTTACAGCTCAATTCATTTCCAACACATTTTATTTTAAACAAAGAAGGAATGATTGCAAAAGTGCTCCCAAACTTTGAGAGTCTTGAAGTGGCGCTTGCGAAAGAAAGTAAGCTCTAGCTAAATTAATCTCGCAAAGTAACCCCATTTTTGTCATTTCGACTGAAAGGAGAAATCTCACTAGTTAATCGATAAAGTAACCCCATTTTTGTCATTTCGACGAAAGGAGAAATCTCCACAAGTAGCTCGACAAAGATTGGCGATTATAGAAGTGGAGTTTCTCGCGAAGATTTCTCGTCCCTCGAAATGACAAGATTACGTAATAATCAACTTGGTAAAAAAACTTTGCGCCTTCGCGACTTTGCGAGAACCTCTCAGCAGCAGCATAAAAAACCTTAGCACCTTAGCATCTTTGCAACTTAGAACCTTTTTCACTACTTTTGCACCAAATTAATTAAAAAGACATTCATGTTAACAGTCAATAATTTATCAGTTCAGTTTGGTAAAAGAATTTTATTCGACGAAGTAAATACTACGTTTACTCACGGAAATATTTACGGCGTTATTGGAGCAAATGGTGCAGGAAAATCTACTTTCTTAAAAGTGATTTCGGGCGATATTGATCCAACTTCTGGTCACATTCATTTAGAGCCGGGAAAACGTATGTCGGTTTTAAACCAGAACCACAACATGTTCGACGAGCATACTGTTTTGGAAACCGTTTTAATGGGAAATAAAGTTCTGTACGCTGTTAAAAAAGAAATGGATGAACTTTATTTAGATTATAATGATGCCAATGCAGACAGAATAGGGGAGTTACAAGTTCAGTTTGAAGAAATGAACGGATGGAATGCCGATTCTGATGCTGCAGCGATGTTGTCTAACTTAGGAATCACAGAAGCAGATCATTATACTTTAATGGCCGATATGGAAGGAAAAATGAAAGTACGTGTGCTTTTGGCGCAGGCACTTTTTGGAAATCCTGACTTGCTTATTATGGATGAGCCTACCAACGATTTGGATTTCGAGACAATCGCTTGGTTAGAAAACTTCTTAGCAAACTACGAAAACACTGTAATTGTGGTATCTCACGACCGTCACTTTTTAGATGCGGTTTGTACACATATTTCTGATATTGATTTTGGGAAAATCAATCACTATTCAGGAAACTATACGTTCTGGTACGAGTCCAGCCAATTAGCGGCAAAACAGCGTGCACAGCAAAACAAAAAAGCTGAAGAGAAGAAACAAGAGCTGGAAGAATTTATTCGTCGTTTTAGTGCAAACGTGGCGAAATCGAAACAAGCAACTTCTCGTAAAAAAATGATTTCGAAATTAAATATTTCTGAAATTAAACCTTCAAGCCGTCGTTATCCAGCAATTATCTTCGATCAGGATCGTGAAGCAGGAGATCAGATTTTAAATGTAGAACATTTGTCTGCTTCTGTAGACGGAGAAGTTCTTTTTAAAGATGTGCATTTGAATATGGCAAAAGGCGATAAAATCGTTCTTTTCTCTAAAGATTCACGTGCAACAACTGCTTTCTACGAAATCTTAAACGGAGAACAAAAAGCAGATTCTGGAACTTTCGATTGGGGAATTACAACCAACCAAGCCTATTTACCAGCTGAAAACCATGATTTCTTCGAAAATGATTTAACTTTAGTAGACTGGTTACGTCAGTACGCTAAAACAGAAGAAGAGCGTGATGAGGTATTTATTAGAGGTTTCTTAGGAAAAATGATTTTCTCTGGAGAAGAAGCATTAAAAACGTCTAGGGTTTTATCTGGGGGAGAAAAAGTACGTTGTATGCTTTCTAGAATGATGATGGAGCGTGCAAACGTTTTAATGCTTGATGAGCCAACAAACCACTTAGATTTGGAATCTATTACAGCTTTCAACAACTCATTGAAAAACTTTAAAGGTTCTGTAATCTTTACAACACATGACCACGAGTTCGCGCAGACTGTTGGTAACAGAATCGTAGAATTAACACCAAACGGAGTTATCGATCGTTACATGACATTTGACGAATATCTTGATGATGAAAAAATTCAGGAACAAAGAAAAAAGATGTACAATCTTTAATCTTTAAAAATTATAATATTAAAAATCCCAAATTCCAGATTAAACTTGGAGTTTGGGATTTTAATTTTTGGTTTAAAAAGAAAATCCCCGCTATGAAAATAACGGGGATTTTTTTATATCTTATTTACTGCCAAAGACTTTTGCTAAAATCCAGATAACAATCGCAACGATAAAGATTACGATAAATATCCCGAATCCCATTCCGGCTTTAAAAATGTCTCCAACTAATTCGCAGCTTGTAAATGAAAACAGTATTACGAATACCATTAACAATCTTGTAATTTTATTTTGCATGATTCTGAGTTTTTAAATTTGTATATTAAAATTACTTCACGAATCAGAAAAATGTGTTATAGAATTTTTTGGAAATGTTTTAGGATTTTGATTTTATAATTTTCATTTCTAAAATAACGAGTCCAATAATTACAGCTATTTCTGCTAGAAAGTAAATTGTTCGATAAATAGAAATAGTTTCATAGTTATATAATATAATTCCAAATGTGAGAAGGCAATACAAGATATTAGCCCCACAGATTATTTTTAAAAACGATCTCCAATTTTGTTTGACTAAAAAATAACAGCTAATTGAATAAGCGAAAAATATGAATGCTATAATTGAAAGTAGTTCAAAAATGTCTTTAGATAAACCAAAATAATCATTGAAATTTCTCAGGATAAAATAGAGTAGAATGGAAGTAAGTAAAGCTCCAAGGCTGTCTAATAAAAATATGTTTCTAGTTTTTGTTAGAAATTTCATAAAGCTTTGATTTATTTTTTAAATTCTAATAATTTTCAAAGATCTTCAAGGTCTGGCATTTCGTCAATTTGAGTTTTTATTTTTTCTACCAAATCTGAAAATGTTGAGTTTCCATTCAAAACTTTAGTTGTATATTCAAAAGGATATAGAGATAAAAAAACTTCATCTTTTTCATATTTTAACGTCATGCTTCTTAACGGGTAATCTGGTTTAGAATCAATGTATAATTTAAAACCGTATTTCTTTATTAGAAAATCACTGAAAGAATATGATAAAAACATAGCTGCTTGAGATTCTTCAATTTGAAAAGCTTTACAATATAGCAAGAAACCAAAACCATCTTGATCAACCTGATCCAAGTTTATAGGATGATTAATTGGGCTTTCAATTTTTCTTTCAATTTTGTTTTCTATAAAATAACTTTCGATCATTTTCAAACAACCTTCTAACATTTTTGGATCTATAATGTCTTCAGTATATCTGTCGTCGAAATATTCTTTGGTATTAATTTTATTTTTACTTTGGCTAGTCCCATAGTTACTTGATTCTTTTTTTGAGGAAAATAGTCTTTTAAAAAAACTCATAATTATTTAATGTTATTTTTTGTATGGTGCTAAAGTAAAATTTTAAGTTTAAACTTGTTAAGACAAGAAGAATTTATTTTTGAAAATGTGATTTTGAGTAGTATATATTTGTCATTTTGTTTAATTGAAAGTTTGAAGTATTCAAAAAAATATTTCCAACCCCAACACCCCAACAAATAAAATCAGATTCCTTATATTTGCGCAACCAAACATTACAATTACTTATGAGTCAAAAAGTATTACTTAATTCGAAAGAAGTTACTATCATACTCCATCGTTTGGCTTGTCAGTTAATCGAAAAACATCTAGATTTCTCTAATACAATTTTGGTTGGAATTCAGCCGAGAGGTGTTTTTTTAGCTGAACGTTTAAAACAAATATTAGAAAACGAATACAAAGTTCCTGAAATTTCTTTGGGATATTTGGACATCACTTTTTTTAGAGATGATTTCCGTCGTACTGATAAACCGCTTGAAGCCAATAAAACTCAAATCAATTTTATAGTCGAAGACAAAAAAGTCATTTTTATCGATGACGTTTTGTTTACAGGACGAAGCATTCGTTCTGCGCTAACCGCTATTCAATCTTTCGGAAGACCATCTGAAATTGAATTATTGGTTTTAATAGACAGACGTTTCAGCCGTCATTTACCTATTCAGCCAGATTATCGCGGTCGTCAGGTAGATGCTATTAATGGTGAAAAAGTAATTGTAAGCTGGAAAGAAAACGATGGTGAAGATGTTGTTCACCTAGTGACAAATTAGTTTGATCGGTTAACCGGTTAATTGTTTAATCGGGAAAATGATAATTAAACGATTAAACAAATTAACGATTAAACAATAAAGCATGACAGAGAACGAAGAGTTTATTTATGAGTCAATTTTTAATCAGGTAAGAATGGGATTTCTTTCTATTGATGATATTAAAGATAACATCATGGAAGAAATTGAAGATAATGAATTTGAGGACGAAATTTCTGAAGAATGGGCTTTTGAAAAAATCGACCAGGAATACCAAAAGTTACTTGCAGAAAGTAAACAATGGAAAAGCCCCACAGATACTGAAAGGCTTATAAATGCGTTTGATGAATTATGCGGTCAGAATATTATAGCACTTCACAATGCGGGTTACACAACAAGTGACGGCGAATATGAAGTGGTTGAGGTAGAAAGAGAACTTCGAGAAAACGATGTTACATCAGACGGGTACTGTTTTTATCACGAACAAGATTTAGCGAGAGCGGTTGATCCCGAAAATCCAAGTTTGTATATCGCTTTTCAAAAAGTAGACAATTCTGATGATGCAGTAACAATCAGCGTTGGAAAAAAAGTTGCCGAAGTTTTAAGAAACAATGGTTTTGAGGTGAAGTGGGAAGAAACTGCAAAACGAAAAATTGAAATTCCGGGTTTCAAGTGGCAGCACATTTATGATGAAGAAGCAAGAGATCTTCAGGATTACGGTGAGGTTATAGACCGAATGACCGAATAGAGTAGCTGCTCTTTAAAGAAGCATTGAATGAAAGATATTTTTCATTCAGAATTTGACAAATAATATTAAAGAAACAAAAATGAAAGAATTAAGCGTAGATCATTTATTAGGAATAAAATATATCAATGAGAATGATATTAACCTGATTTTTGAAACGGCAGATCATTTTAAAGAAGTCATTAACCGACCAATTAAAAAAGTTCCTTCATTACGAGATATTACCATTGCCAATATTTTCTTCGAAAACAGTACCAGAACCAAACTCTCTTTCGAATTAGCGCAGAAACGTTTATCTGCTGATGTTATCAGTTTTTCTGCAGCTCAGTCATCGGTTAAAAAAGGAGAAACCCTGATTGATACTGTAAATAATATCCTTTCGATGAAAGTTGATATGGTTGTAATGCGCCACTCCAATCCCGGAGCGGCTTATTTTTTATCTAAAAATGTCAAAGCCAGTATCGTAAACGCCGGAGACGGAGCACACGAACACCCAACACAGGCTTTGTTAGACAGTTATTCTATTAGAGAAAAACTGGGCGATGTAGCCGGAAAAAAAGTAGTTATTGTAGGCGATATTCTACATTCGAGAGTTGCTTTATCTAACATATATGCTTTGCAGATGCAGGGCGCAGAAGTAAAAGTATGCGGACCAAAAACCTTGATTCCAAGATATATCGAATCTCTTGGGGTAACGGTTGAACCAAATTTACGCAAAGCTTTAGAATGGTGCGACGTTGCGAATATGCTTCGTGTACAAAACGAGCGTATGGATGTAAATTTCTTCCCGTCAACACGCGAATATGCACAACAATACGGAGTAGATAAACCGCTTTTGGATTCTCTTAATAAAGAAATCGTAATCATGCACCCGGGACCAATCAACAGAGGAGTAGAGATTACTTCTGAAGTGGCTGATTCTGATCATTCTGTAATCTTAAATCAGGTTGAGAATGGTGTTGCGATTAGAATGGCAGTTATTTATCTTTTGGCTTCTAAGATTCAATAGTTTTTAGTTTACAGTCGCAGTCTCAGTTTACAGTTTTGAAAACAGCTGTCACCCTGAGCGAAGTCGAAGGGCTTTTACGTGACGAGGGCTTCGACTTCGCTCAGCCTGACAATCTGTAAACTGACACTGAATACTGCGACTGTCAACTGCGACCAAGAACTACGACTGCCAACCGCGACTGAATACTAAATACTGCGACTGAAAACTATAAAAAAACTTCGTACCTTAGCGCTCTGAAAAATCAATTTTTATATAAGCCCCACAAATTATAAAATGAAAGTAGATCAAAAAGGACATACCGTAACGATAAAAGATACGCAAGGCGATTTTAATGGCTTTGTGGAGAAAGTGACGCAGCAATTTAAAACCTACGAAAAACACAATGTTATAATCGATTTATCGTCAGATACTGAATTGACGGAAAATGATTTAAAAGTTTTTTTACCGCTTGTTAAACTTCAAAAAAAAGCAAAAAAATCGTTTGTAATCGTAGCTTCTGATCTTGATTTTAATGCTGTTTCAGATAAATTGGTCGTTGTTCCTTCTCTTTTGGAAGCACACGATATTATCGAAATGGAAGAAATAGAAAGAGATTTAGGATTTTAAAATTAGTTTAATTGTTTATTCGTTTAACTGTTTAATCGATTTGATTTAATTTTAACGATTAAACGATTTAACACATAAACGAATAAACATAAAATTGAAATTAACCATACTAGGCTGTTATGCCGCAACTCCCAGAACGCTTACTAACCCTACTTCGCAGGTTTTAGAAATCAAGAACCGATTGTTTTTAATTGACTGCGGTGAAGGAACTCAGGTACAGCTTAGAAAAAACAAGATTAAGTTCTCAAAAATTAATCACATTTTTATTTCGCATCTTCATGGCGATCATTTATATGGATTAATAGGAACTATTTCGACTTTTTCTCTTTTGGGAAGAACTACAGATTTACATATTTACGGTCCAAAAGGAATTAAGGAATTAATTCTTCTTCAATTAAAATTGACAGAATCCTGGACGACATATGATTTGTTTTTTCACGAATTAGAGTCAAAAGAAAGCGAAGTTATTTTTGAAGATAAACGTGTTATCGTGAGAACAATTCCGCTGAAACACCGTGTTTATACAAATGGATATCTTTTTCAGGAAAAACCAGATGAAAGAAAACTAAATGTTGAAGCTGTTCAGAGTTATGATATTCACGTTGCTTATTATCAGAAAATAAAAAATGGAAGCGATATTACACTCGATAACGGAACTGTAGTCGAAAACCACAAACTTACATTTGATCCGCCGCCTTCAAAAAGTTATGCTTTTTGTTCAGACACGGTTTATAATGAAGCCGTAATTCCAATTATCCAAAACACAGATGTTTTATACCACGAATCAACGTTTTTAGAATCTGAAGCGCCATTGGCATTAAAAACTTTGCATTCAACAGCAAAAGAAGCAGCTGCTATTGCTTTAAAAGCTAATGTAAAACAATTAATTTTAGGTCATTATTCAACACGTTATGACGGAATTGAACGTTTTAAGGAAGAAGCAGAAACGGTTTTTCCAAACGTGCTTTTGGCAGATGACGGTTTGAGTTTTGAGTTATAATTTTTTAAGGTGCTAAGGTTCTGAGATACTAAGTTTCTAAGTTTTTACTCATCTGTAAATTGTCATCCTGACAAACCTGAAACTTGAAACCTGAAACAAAAAATCAACAATCTAAAATAATAAATCATGAACGATTTAAGCAATTATAGAAAGTCTTACGAGAAAAGCGAATTATTAGAAACTAATATTCCGGAAGATCCAATTAATCTTTTTAACCGCTGGTTTCATGAAGTTGAAGATTTTGGCGGAAGCGGAGAAGTAAATGCCATGACGGTTTCAACAATTGGACTGGATGGATTTCCAAAATCGCGCGTTGTTTTACTTAAAAAATTCTCAGAAGAAGGATTTATATTCTACACCAATTATAATTCTGAAAAAGGAAAAGCAATTGAAGCAAATCCTAATGTTTGTTTGTCATTTTTCTGGCAGGAAGCAGAACGTCAGGTAATTATTAAGGGAATCGCTCAGAAAACTTCTGAAATTATATCTGATAACTATTTTGATTCAAGACCTGACGGAAGTAAATTAGGCGCAATTGTTTCACATCAAAGTGAAGTAATTCCGTCGAGAACTTTTTTAGAAGAAAATTTAAAGAAACTTGAAGCAGAATTTGAAGGAAAACCTATCCCAAGACCTGAAAACTGGGGAGGTTATTTAGTAACTCCATTACAAGTAGAATTCTGGCAGGGAAGACCTAACAGACTGCACGATAGAATTCGTTATACAAGCCAATCTGATTTTTCATGGACGATTGAGCGCCTTTCTTCTTAATTTGTAAGATTTTTATTTTATATTTAAAAATAATAGTGCATTTCATCGATTATTTTTGTAGTTTACCGATAAATTGAATACGTTTGACGTAAGAATTTTAAGAGCAATTTGTCACATAATATAAAGAATTTGCCCCAACATTTACTTTAGAACTTTTAACTACTGATGATTATGAAAAAGATTATGTGCGCCATGGTGTTCATTGTGATGTCAATCACAATGAACTCATGCTCTGCTGACAGCGCCGAGGGGAATGAAAATACAACAGCGACAGAACAGGTAGTTACGAGTTATAATTACAATGCTTCTGAACTGGAAACGATGCAGTTAATCAATGAATACCGAGTAAGTATTGGTTTAAATGCATTAGAAAAAAACAATCACATTTCTTATAAATGCGAAGAGCATAACAAATACATGGTTAGCAATAATGTTGTGAATCATAATGACTTTACGTCTCGTTCTGACAATCTTATCAATGTATTGGGTGCTAAAAAAGTAGGAGAGAATGTGGCTTACAATTATAAGACTTCTGAGGCTGCACTAAAAGCATGGCTTGAAAGTCCTGGACATAAAGAAAATATTGAAGGTAATTATACACATTTCGGGATTTCGGTTACTACTGATGCATCCGGAAAAAAATACTACACGAATATTTTCGTGAAAATTTAAAAGAGAAACGTTTGAACTGGTTGGTTAGTTGTCGTTGTGATTCCTGATTTGCAACGACCGTTTTTTTTAATAAAAGCTGTCTTTATAGACAGCTTTTATTTTTTTTAGTCAGTTTTTCTAAGTTACAATGCGGTTATAATAAATTCGCTTCGTCTGTTCATTTGGTGTTCTTCTTCAGTGCAGTTAACACCATCAGAACATTGATTAACTAATTGTGTTTCGCCATAACCTTTTCCGGTTAAACGGTTTTTGGCAACTCCGTTTTGAATGAGCCAGCTTATGGTCGATTTTGCTCTTCTATCAGACAAAGCTTCATTATATTGATGAGAAGCCCTGCTGTCTGTATGTGAACGAATATCCAGTTTCATTGTTGGATTTTGATTCAATACATCTAATATTTTTTCTAAATCTAAAGCCGCTTCGGTACGAATATTCGATTTGTCTAAATCAAAATAAATCATTTTAATGCCAAAACATTTTCCTAAATCATCGCCCACAGCAACTTTGCAGACAGATTTATCGAGTGCAATAGGAAGATTGGTTTTTCCATTTGTTTTTGCAATTGTTATGTCAACTTCTTTTGTTGCATAATCAGGTTTTTCTGCTCTTACACTATAGGTTTTTCCGCATTCTAC